>QMSU01000144.1 GCA_003650975.1 Thermoplasmata archaeon | reverse complement strand
TGGTACCGCTGCTGGGAGATTGCAGGAAGGTGGCACCGCAGGGTGTGGCCAGCCGCATTGTCATGGGCTACTTTGATTCCCTGAGCTTTCTCTCCCACGCCCTTGGTGTACTGAAAAACGAGGGTGTGATTCATCTGCACCAGAAGTGCAGGGAGGAGGATTTCCCGGAAAGGATACTGAAAAAGGCGGCAGACATTGCAAGGGAGCAGGGAAAGAGGGTGGAACTGCTGTTCAACAAAAAAATAAAATCATATGCACCTCGCATCATTCACGGAGTGCTGGATATCATGATTTCATGAGCATGCTCACTATTTCCTGTAACTTTGGCACCGTATTGTACTGTTCCATTTCATCGGGAGATACCCAGTGATGGGTGGTGTGTTCCCAGTCAATTTCAATATCTGTTGTATCTGTCTTAAAGAGGAAGGGATGGATTCTCCAGAAAACACCGTGCTGCTTGTCATGATAGGTAACAACCTCGCCCTTTTTGAGAAGGGTGATGTTCTCTTTTTTCAATCCAGTTTCCTCCTCAATTTCGGTTATCGCCCGCTCCAAGGGGTCTTCATTTCCTTCAAGATAACCAGATACGCATGCCCACCTGCCACGATACGTACGCACGCGCTCGCCCCGTTTGAGCAGCAGCACCCTCATGCCGTCGGTTACCACTGCGGTGACCACATCCGTCATTGTATGCGAATCGAAAGATGCGCACCCTCTGCTATGGCACGCACCACCTTTTTTCCTGCGGCAGATGTACGCTTTATTCGTATATCCCCCTGTGCCGAAATACTCCCGGAAAAAAGAGGGGCACCATCTGCCATGACTGTTGCCTCCCTGCCGCCGTACCGTTTCTCCACCCTGAGGATAATATCCTTTTTTCTTTTGATTACAGAGGGTACAATCACACCCGCATCGCCTGTGAGTGGGTGAATGTTTATTTTGATGCCCACCTCCCGCTCTATTGCAGAGATGGTTTTCCCTCCTCTACCGATAAGATATGGGATGCTTCCTTCATCAACATACACATTGGCCTGGTTGCCTGTTATGGTGACCCGGGCCTCGGTGTCCACATATCGCCCTATGACCCTCTTTAACTGCTGCTCTGCCATATGTGCCAAGGGGTTTTTCTCCCTCTCCCTCACCGGCATCACCACCACCTGCTCGCCGTATGTATATATCTCGTACAGCGGCTGCTTGGTATAAAAGTTGCTCACCACGATAACGGGGCGGGATAAATCTGCTTCCTCCATGCCATGGGGTACTTTCACCGTAAACTCGAGTTCCAGAATTTCCCTGATTTCGCCACCCACAATGTGAATAACCGTATCCACCACCTGGGGAATCATGCCCAGCTCCACCCTTCCTATAAGTCGTTGGATGGCATCGATGGCCCGGTTGGCATGCGTAACGCCGATGAGTCCCACCCCTGCAAGGCGCATATCGGCAAACACCCGGAAATCAGATCCTCTGCGTACCTCATCAAACACCACGAAATCGGGCCGTACCAGAAGGAGGATATCGGAAGTGAGTTCCATTTTTTTCTCAAGCGGTGCATACTGGGTGATTTCCTTTCTCACCTGAAGATCCCGGGGGTTTTCCATGGTCTTCACAATGGCACCGAGTCCGTATAGGTAGTCTGCCACTGCCTGCGAAAAGGTGGATTTTCCCGATCCCGGAGGACCTGAAACAAGAATGCCACGGTGATAATTTGAGAGTCTCTTTTTCACTTCCTCGTCAAGGTTATAGTCATTAAGTGACAGCTTCACTATGGGACGTGTGACAGTTATTTCAAATTTATCGGCGAAGGGCTGTCGTGCAATGACCACTCTCATGTTGCCGAGCTGGGCAACGGTAACCCCCTTCCGCTCTATTTCAATGAAACTGTCAGTATCCCTGTTTGCATATTCAATTATCTGGTGTGTGAGCTCTGAAAGTTTTTTTTCTGTCACCGGTTTGTCATGGAGTTCAACTATGGAAAAGTTGCCTGGCTTCCCTTTCTTTGCAAAGGGTGTGCACCCTTCGCGCAGATGAACGCTCATGGTTTCTTCATCAAAATAGTTGAGAATCTCCAGCTTCGGCTCCTCATGAAGAGGGGGAACATACAGTGTACTTATTCCCTTTGCCCGTGCCACCTGTGCCTGCACCTCATCGGAAGTGAAGAGTTTTGCCCCCACCTCCTCTGCCACATCCCTTATCATTGCATCTATCCGGCCTCTCTCCTCTTCGGTGGGGTAGTTTCCATGGAAATGGAGATGGATTGCCCCTTCTTTTTCCAGTTTCTGCAGCTCCACGAGCTCGTTCAATCCATTGATACCCGTTTCCCTCCCCATGTTTGCCTGATGCTCGAGCTCCGCCAGTGCTGCCACAGGGATGATGACATCCGCCTTTGCAAGTCTTCCTTCTGCAACAAATTCAGTGATCCTTCCGTCCACGATGACGGAGGTATCCGGCACTATTTTCATTGGAAGCTAAACAGAAATGCATATAAATCTTTTTCATGAGAGAGGTGTTGAAGGAAACAGGGCAGTGAAAACATAATCATATCATTTTTGAGGGGAATTCAGGTGAACTCTTTTGTTCTCACACGATGGTTTCATAAAGATACCATTATTCCAAGAAAAACAAATCAAAAAAGAAATATAAAAAGGGAAAAAGGGGGGTTGGCTCCTTAGAGCCAGTGTGTAAAGTCTATTGTTCCCGCGCTCGCTGTGTTTCCGGCGTTGTCTTCTGCAGAGACGCTCAGTGTGTACTTGGTTGGCAGCAGGTCAAACTTGTGCCACCATACCTCGTACGGTGAGCTGGTCTTGTCGTAGGAGTAGCCGTCGATGTCAAAGCTTACCTTGGCAAGCCCTGACATTGCATCGCTTGCGGTTGCTGCAAAGGTTATGCCGCCGATGATTATTGTGCCGCCGAGTGGGTTCTTGAAGAGTTCCCTGCCCATGAAGTAGATGTAGCCGCTCTGTGGTGTATCGATGCTCACCGTTGGTGCCGTTGCGTCAATCTTGAAGGTTACGGTGCACATGTCACTCGGGTTGCCCACGTCGTCAACCACATAGGCATCCACGGTATGCTCTCCGTCAATGTTGATGCTGAATGGTGCGGAGTATGTCTTCCATGCACCGCCGTCAATGCGGTAGTAGAGTGTCTCCACCTTGCGGTTGTCGGTTCCGGTTACTGTCACGGTGACCGGGCTTGTGTACCAGCCGTTGTTGCCGTTGGGTGTTGCCGGGCTCAGCGATATGGCGCAGGTTGGGTTGACAAAGTCGACCTTACCCTGTATGCTGAAGTTCGCAACGGCCCATCCATCACCAACAATGGTTTCATTGCTGATGAGTCTGAACCGTACCTGTGTGAGTTCGTCGCCGCCCACGTAGTCGCTTATATCGAGTTTCATGTGTCCCCAGGTTCCAAGGGTGTCTCCCTGTACGATGAACAGTGCCTTCCATGCACCGTCGGTCCATATCTCGACCACGCCGTAGTCATCCGGATACATGCCTGCAAATCCGGTCATCTGATCCCACTCCAGGAATGCCTCATAGGCATGGGTCAGGTCAAATGACAGGATGAGCTTGTCATCCATGTTGTTTCTGTAGAGTCCTGCATCGGTCTCGTCATACACGAACCACTGGGTTGGATAGAATGCATAGTCGCCGCTGGGTTCTGCGTTGTACCAGCTGTAGTAGGTGTCGGCGCATATCCAGTAGAAGCTCTCCTCGTGCCAGAGGTCTCCGGTGAAGTCGCGCATGTGCTCCCAGTTTCCGTCTCCGGATTCCATGTCGTCCGCAAAGATGGTCACCAGGTCGTTGTAGACCAGGCTCACATCGTCTATCATGATACCCTTCTGCTCCGTACCTGCATCCGAGATCATGTGGAATCTCAGCTGCATCTCATCTGTTGCGGGTACCGCCGGTCGCGGCCATGGGCTCCAGAGATCGGGTACATAGGTGCCCCAGTCATCCATCTGGCAGATACCTGTTCCGAACGGATCGTAGAGTGTCAGTGCAATGGTCTGCCAGTCTCCCTCATCGGTGAATTCATAGATTGGATACCAGTTGAGTCCTGCGTCGTTGCTGATTTCAAGCAGACAGTAATCCCACCACAGTTCTATTGACCACCACGCATCAAAGGTGAAGTTGTAGTAGCCAGGTGCGGTGAAGTCAAAG
>QMSU01000143.1 GCA_003650975.1 Thermoplasmata archaeon | reverse complement strand
TGTCCCTCAGCTCCGGCTCATGCACAAGTATTTTGTCGCATAACCTGCGCACCAGGCGTGCCTGCACCTCCGGATCCGTGGCAACGGGGTATCCCTTTTCATCGTGGGTGAGGCCCGTCACATGCACGTTGTATCCCTCGCCCGCGCACGCCATGGGAGGGACAAGGTCTTCATCCGGTTCATAGGCACGGTATGCTTCGGGAGGGACCGTCGGTTTCTTTCGCTCAATGAGCGCTATCTCCTCTGCAGAGGGAATGACCACCTTTTCTGACATATGGCCAACGCTCTCGTCCATAAGCACAATCACCGGTGTGCGATATTTTTCCGAGAGATTGAATGCCCGTATGGTCAAATCAAAGCACTCCTGTACCGATGACGGTGCGAGTGCAATGATTTCATAGTCCCCGTGGCTCCCCCAGCGTGCCTGCATCACATCTGCCTGCGCCACCAGCGTTGGCATTCCGGTGGAGGGGCCTCCCCGCTGCACGTCAACCACCACACAGGGCGTTTCCGTCATGGCCCCGAGGCCGATGTTTTCCTGCATGAGTGAGAGGCCAGGCCCCGAAGTGGCGGTCATTGCCTTCACACCCCCCCATGAAGCACCGAGGATGGCGGCCATGGAAGCAAGTTCATCTTCCATCTGTATGAACACGCCGCCCACCTGCGGAAGGCGGAAGGCCATGCGCTCTGCTATTTCCGTGGATGGGGTGATGGGATACCCGCCGAAAAACCGGCATCCCGCAAGAATGGCTCCCTCAGCCGCCGCCACATTCCCACTGAAAAACCTGGTCTCCATATTACTCCTCCTCCTTTTCCACATAGATGGCAAACTCAGGGCATACGAGGGAGCAAAAGTTGCAGCCGATGCACTTCTTATCGTTTTCCACAAGTTTTGGCGGGTGATATCCCTTGACATTGAATTCTTCTGATTCCTGAAGAACCCCCTGCGGGCAAAACTCGATGCAAAAACCGCACCCCTTGCATCTGTCCTTTATTATATAGACCTTGCCGTGAGGGGGCTTTAATTCCTCCTTAGTCCAATATCTCATTGTATCCTTTCACTTATTTGTTTTTGTTATATAAATATTTTCCCAAAATAGAAAACCAGGCAGCATAATTTATAAATGTGTTAAACTTTATTTATTTTTTTTACCTTTTTTACATACATCGGCTGTTTATATTATTATATTTTTTTACAAAAAAGTTTTATTTCAACTTCCATTTATATATGTGGCTGCCACAGATTATGAAAAAAAGGTACTGTATGGAATTACAAAATTTCCATATGCCAATGACCGCCAGATTGCAGAAATTTTTGACATACGGCAGTCCACGGTGGCGGCCATACGAAAAAGACTGAGAGACGAGAAATTCTACCGGCTCTACGCCGTTCCCATGGTGCAGAATATCGGTGCCGAACTCCTCACGGTCATCTATACCATTTTTAATCCAGTAATACCGCTGAAAAAGAGGATAGAAATCACTGGAGAGAAAATCGAGGCGGCGGAGGAAATTTTCTTTTCCATGGGAGAGGAGGACAAGGGATTTTCGCTCAGTTTCACAGAGAACTACACCACCATAAGCAAAATAAATGACATACGGACCATGACCTTCGGGAGCCTGGGACTTCTCGATGAGACCTATCCGAACGTGGTGGTGTTTCCCTTCGCCACCAGCAAGACCTACCGCTTCTTTGATTTTGCCCCCCTCCTCGCAAAACTCTTCGGATTCGATGAACGCGACGGAAACGTGGAAAATTTCTTCCCGGTAAACACCCTTTCGCTCTCCCGGAGGGAACGACAGGTGTTCTGTACACTGGTGAAACATCCCGATGCCCCCTCAAAACAGATTGCCGAAATGCTGGGCATCACCCGCCACACCGTGGGGAGAATCAAAAAGAAACTGGTGAACGAGGGGCACATCAAACCGATTGTGGTACCGGATTTCAGAAAACTTGACTTGAAAATACTTGCATTTTACCATGTGGCACTGAATCCCCACAACCCTCCCGACTTTGAACGGGATCAGCTCGCCTCCCTCCTTTCCCCTGAAATGATATTCTTTGTGACAAGAAGATTTGAGTTTGCCGCACTCTCCATACATCCGAGCTATGAGGCGTACAAGATGTGCAAAACCAGGATGGTGCAGAAATTGCGCGAGAACAACTGGGTCACGCTCGTTCCCCACGTGAGAACCTACAGCCTCAATAAATCCAGAATAATAAAGGATTTCAACTTCCTCCCAATAACAAAAAAAATCGTGGGATGCTGACGCGCACTATGGACAACAGAATGATGCGGGGGTAGCCAAGCGGCCAAAGGTGCAGGGCTTAGGACCCTGTGGCGCAGGCCTTCGTGGGTTCGAAATATGCACTGCCTGCAGAATGCGGGCATGTCCGGAAATCCCACCCCCCGCACTTTTATATCCCCTCCATTTTTGTGTCATGGAACATCGCATCTCATCGTTTGTGAAGCATGCATACCGGCTCAAGGAGATAAGAAGAAAGGGGTGGGAGAGGGCCGGCGTAGAAGAACCGGAAAGCGTGGCATGTCACAGTTACATGGTGGCACTGCTCTCCATGCTTCTGGGCGATGCACTGGAGCTGGACACAGAGAAAATGATGAAGATGGCGCTCCTGCATGACGTGGCCGAGAGCATGACAGGCGATATCACACCCCATGAGATGGAAAGGGAGGAAAAAAGGGAGAAAGAGAATTGTGCCATGGAGGAGCTGCTCTCCCTCACCCACCGGCAGGAATATCGCGAACTCTGGAAGGAGTTTCTCACAGGAGAAAGCAGGGAAGCACAGATGGTGCGGGAACTGGATAAACTGGAGATGGTGGTACAGGCAAGAATCTATGCACGCACCTGCGGGAATCTGGAGGAATTTTTGAGGGAAGAGAATCACATCACCTCTCCCCTTCTCCGGGCACTTCTTGATGAACTTCCCTAACGCTCTCTCCGTTCTATGAGATAGATAATGCCCGCAACAATCATATATGTGGTGAGTGCAATCAGCCAGTGCCCGAGCAGGTGGAATATGACCGCAAGGAACCAGAAAAGGGACTGCACCGGTTTTACATCGGTGGTATCCTCCATTCCATCAAAAAAGTGGGAGATGTCCTCTGAGAATATATAGAGTGTCAGGAATAAAAGCATCGCAAGAATTATTTCCACCACTAACTTGTCCTTCCTCATGTTACTCAGGAACCAGCGCCCTCAATCGCTGTATCGCCCTCATCTTTTCTTTCTTTCCCAACCGTGCCTCCTCAAGGCTGGTACGGAGAATATGCGTTGCCTCATCCATTGCCTTCCGGTGTACCGGATAAGGAACACCGTCCTTTCCGCCCACCGCAAAGGAGAATTTGACAGGATCTTCCCATGAGAGCTGCTTGCCGTAGATGAGTTCCGCTGTGTAGGCAAGAGCCCTCACCGTGGCGGGACCCACACCCCTTATTGCCAGCAGCTCCTCATAGTTTCTGGGCTGGATTTCGTACACCTCCTTCAGTGCCGCCCAGTTGATGCGGCGGGGCATATCAAGCATTGCTGCAGAGCCGTCAAGCGTCTGCTGATACTGTGTGAGCATGCGAAACTGCCGCATCACCCTGGGGGTCTTTTCCCTGGCAATATCCACGCTCGTTTTCCGTGCCTCGTCACTCTCACGGGCGGTCATGTTCAGTGCCACTCCCCTTTTGCCCACAATGGCGGCATGTGGTTCTTCCACAAAATCGCGCACCTTCCAGAGCCAGTGATACCGGCGGGCGTATTTCGTTTCGGCGTTCATTCCCTGCTGCACCACCGCCCATTTCCCCCCGCGGGTGAATAGGATGGCATGGTGGTACAGATGGTAGCCGTCCTGCAGGGCAGCGCTGTCCACCTTTGCAGCCATTCTGCTCGCATACTGAATTCTCCCGGCATCAATGTCAAACTGTGCCGCCTTCTCCTCAATTTCGCCCAGTGTCTTCCGGGCCATTCCCTTGCCCCCGGCAATGGCAATGTCGTACGGTGCCAGCGCCTCCTTTAGGGCAGCAGTGGTGACGGTGGTGGTGCCGGATGAGTGCCAGTCGTATCCGAGCACACATGAAAGTGCCTGGAACCAGTGGGGATTGGAAATCAGCTCCAGCAACCGCTCCTCACCGTATTCCTGGATGATGATGCCTGAAATGGCATCTGCCA
>QMSU01000142.1 GCA_003650975.1 Thermoplasmata archaeon | reverse complement strand
TTCAACTTCCTCCTCGATTGTTTCTTCAGCACCTTCCTCAGGTTCTTCTGCAGCCTCCTCCTCCATCTCTTCTGCTGCCATTCTTTCCTGCTCCTCTATCTGCGCCTGTGCCTCCTTCTCTATTTCCTTTTTCACTTCTTCGGGGAGGCCCTCCTCGAGTTTTTGGCGCCGCCATGGGTCAGCAAGATTTAATTTGGTGAGCAGCACATTTGATGCGTGCACAGGACGGGGAACCTTCTTTCCATCAACCTTGGTGATGATGACACCTTCAATTTCCAGCTGTCCCTTGCCCGTGTAGATGCTTCTCACCTTTCCCACGTGCCCTTTGAATTCTCCTCTCATGATTTTAACCGTGTCCCCTCTTATCACAGGAAATGTCCTCCTGCGGTATTTCAGCATCAGATCGTCTGCCATATGGGCAGCTATTGCCTTTCTCTTTTTATGCAGAGGGGCAATGTAAAGCGATTTCCGCTGTTTTCTTGGCTGTCTACTTATACTGTTCATGATAATCACACTATGGTTGATGCGGCCGCTGCAATCCGGGGCCACCTGTCGGCGGCCTCCCTGGCAACGGGACCCTTTATATCCGAACCTTTTGTGTCGCCCTGGGGTGTCACAATGACTGCGGCATTGTCCTCAAATTGCACTCTCATGCCATCTGCCCTTCTATATGGTCGCTTCTGCCGCACTATTACGGCGTGAGTCACCTGCCGCTTCATCTCCGGTCTACCCTTCTTTACCGTTACCACCACCAGATCGCCCACGCCCGCAGCAGGATAGCGGCGATGCGTTCCCTTTATGCTCTTCACCGATATAATCTCAACTATCCTCGCGCCCGTGTTGTCCACACAGGCAAGCCGGGCGCCTGTAGGCAGACCACGTGTTATTGTACCCGCTATTCCCTTCATTGTTTTGCCACCACCACAAAGTGTTTTGTTTTGCTGAGAGGGCGGCATTCCATGATAATCACTTCATCGCCCTTCTCGACCGTGATGCAGGATGGTAGATGTGCCGGATACCTGCCCGTTCTCTTTTCATACCGCTCATACTTTGGTACATAATGGAGGCGCTCCCGCTCCACCACTACCGTCTGCTGGGCATCAGCGGAGACCACTCTTCCCTTTATGATTATCCCCCTTACCTTCAGGTGCCCGTGAAATGGGCAATGGGGGTCGTTGCACGTTTCCTTCGGTTCCTCAACATCTATTCCTATCATTTTATCTTCCTTATCCTATCTTCGGGTCTGTATGCAATGCTCTTCCCTTCCACCATTGTGCCGCGTATTTCAAATGTGGCGATTTTTTTTGCCACTTTTTTTATCCCTTCTTCTGTTTCTATGACCAGCATATGCTTGGTCTCGTCAATTATCTCGCCCTGTACTCTTTCAAGGCTTTTATCAGTGGCGTTTATTATCCTGACAGGCAACCCTATAAACTCCTGCTTTAAAAAATTTTTCGTCATGGTATCTCAACCGTAAAACCAAGCTCCTCCAGTTTTTTTCTGGCCTTTTCCTTGTGGTCTCCCTGAAGTTCTATCACATTATTTTTCGTTGTCCCCCCGCATGCGCAGCATCGCTTCAACTCTGTGGTAAGCTCTGCAACATCAACTGATGAATCCAATCCTGATATGACGGTGACCATTTTCCCATATCTCCTTTTTTCAGTGGTAATTTTTATTTCTTTGCCCTCTCTTGCTATTTTCTCGCACACACAAAGTTCTTTCGGTAAGCCACAAACTTTGCATATGTCACTCATTATAGTTCTCCTTCTTCCCTCATGACGGTCAGCAGTCTCGCCACGGTGCTTCTCAGATACCGTATTCTCCCCGGTGATGGAGGTGAGCCGCCCATTGACGCCCTGCCGTACTCTTCCATCAATTCGTTTCGGAGTTCCTTCAATTTCTTCCTCCGTTCATCACTACTCATCGCTCTTATCTCCTTCGCTTTCATCCTTCTTAAGCACCTCTTCCAATATTTCCTTCAACTTCTCAACCCTTTTTATACCTATTCCCTTGATTTCCACAAGGTCTGTGGTGTCCATTTCATATACCTCACGGGCCGTTTTTATGCCGCCCTTTTTGAGGGCTTCAAGCACATTTGAGGGCATGCCGGGGATGTCCATCACTCCTATTTTTTCCAGTTTTTCCAGTGCCTCGTCCCTGATTTCAATGGCCCTCGCCTTTCGTGCCTCCTCCTTCAGTTCCTCTTCCTTTCCCTCCACTATATCGATTTCATCGGGCATCTTGGCATCCGGCCCCATTATCCGTACCTTAACTCCTATGATACCTGCCTTCAACACAGCAACTGCAAGACCCTCCTCCATGACCTGTTTGGCCACCTCTCCACAGTATTTTACATATCCTGCGGTGAATTTCTCCAGGCGATGGCGTGCACCGGTGAGCTTTCCGGCAATGATCACCTGGCAGCCTCGGGCTCCCGCATCCATGATGCGCCTCACCGTGGAGTGGCCCACTCTTCTGAAATGCCACCCTCTCTCCAGAGCGGATGCCACCTTCTGCGCCATGAGCTGGGCATTGAGGGCCACTGAACCACCCACCTCCTCAATTTCTATCTGGGGGTTTTCAACCTGGTAATCCTTTTCTATCGTTTCGGTGAGCTCCTTGATCCGTTTTCCACCCTTTCCTATTATGAGGCCGGGACGCTCAATCTGCATTGTGATGAGCATTCCCATGGGTGTGCGCTGTATCTTCAATCCTCCGAATCCTGCCCGCTCGCTTTCATGCATGAGGAATTCCTTCAGCATCACCCGCCGCTGATTTTCCTGGACAAATTTCCGCTCTATGGCCATATCACTCCTCCTCTTCCTCCGCGAGAATTATCTCTATGTTTGTTGTCTGTTCATTCCAGTCAGTTGCCCTTCCCTGGGCACGGGGCATGGAGCCGCGAATCACCCGTCCTCTGTAGGCAGAGGCATAGGCGATATACATGCTTTCAGGATCCAGACCCTTGTATTCCGCATTGTTCTCTGCATTTTTTATCACCTGAAGAATGAATCTGCATGCCTTCTCCGGATATCCTCCAGGACCCACTCCCTTCTGGTGAGCCCGTGACCGTTTATGGGTTTTGAATGGCAGGGGACGTTTACGCTGTATGACATCCTCGAGCAGCTGTTTTGCCTTTCCCACTTCCATTCCCTTTATGGCTCTCACTATGTTTTCGCTGTGTTTTGGCGAGCAGTGAAGATCTCTCCCATAGGCCTTTGCCGTTTTTTCCGGGTCTGCATATATTGAGTATTTCATATCATCACTTCAGTGGCATATACTTGGAAGAGCGGGTTGCACCCACTCCTGGACCGCTATGTTTCACTTCATGCCGTGTGAGGGCAAATTCCCCCAGGTAATGGCCCACCATCTCAGGTTTCATGACCACCGGCTTAAACTCCTTGCCGTTGTGGATGGCAATGGTGTGGCCCACAAACTCAGGAAGGATCACCATATCTCTCAGATGGGTTCTGATGGGTGTTCCCTTCTCAACCTTCCGTATCTTTTCGAGCAGCCGGTGCTGACGGGGGGTGAGCCCTCGTTTCAAACTTCTCCTTGCCCTTGCGGGTAGATAGGGCAGCACATCATCAATGCTCATCTGTGAGAGTTCCTCAAAGGTAAACCCACGATAGGTGAATTCCTTTTTGCTGGCAATTTCAATCTTCCTCTTCCTTCTCCTTCTCGCCACCTTCATCACCTCTTACCCGTCCTCTTGGCAGCAATCGATCCCACCTTTCTTCCAGGCGGAGCGCCTCTCGCAACTGTCTTGGGCCGTCCCACATGCGGGTGATTTCCCCCACCGTGTGGATGATTGACCGGATTCATTGCGATACCGCTGGTGACGGGGAACATGCTCGCCCTCGCCCTCACTGCATGATATCTCTTTCCCGCCTTGACAAAGGGTTTATCTCCTCTGCCTCCTCCCGCGGGCAGTCCGATGGTGGCCCTGCATCCCGGAAGGAATTTCTTGTGCTTTCCAGAGGGCAATTTGAGAATGATGCCGTCCTTTTCATGGGAGACAATGGTGGCGTATGCCCCCGCGGCCCGCACGAATTTTCCACCGTCTCCGGGGCTTCCTTCGATATTGAACACCGGTGCTCCCTGCGGGATCGATGAAAGGGGAAGTACATTCCCTGGCTTGACAATGCTCTCGCTGGTGAATTTCACCCGCTCGCCT
>QMSU01000141.1 GCA_003650975.1 Thermoplasmata archaeon | reverse complement strand
CGATTATCTCAATGGCGAAGGAGATGTCTCTCCCTGTGAAAACGATTCAGCACCCCTCGGTTCCTGGGAGCGGGCAATAGGTGATGCACATCCGGTTGACCTCGGTGCATTCTTCGACCATGGAGGGTGGGTATTTTCACAGGATATTCAGGAACACGACCCGCCGGTGCTGTTCTACAACCTTTTCTCGTGCGGCCCCGGCCGGTTCACTGATGAAAACTATCTTGCAGGAGCATACATTTTCCACACCACCTACGGTCTCATCACCATTGCATCATCCAAAAGCGGCAGCATGCTGAATTTTGAGGATTTCACCGCACCGCTGGGCGAGGGGAAGAGCATCGGGGAGGCATTTTATGAATGGTTCAATGCCCAGGCACCCTTCCAGCAGTGGGAAAAGGAATGGTATTACGGCATGGTCATCTGTGGCGACCCGACACTCCATGTCATTCAGCATCCCTCACTAAAAATCATCACGCCGGACAATGCCCTCTACGTGAACAATCACCGGTTATTTCCCTTCTTCTCACCGCTCATATTTGGCACCGTGGATGTGGAGGTTGCGGTGACGGGCGTGACGAGCATGGAGAGAGTCGAATTCTATGTGGATGATGAGCAGGTGGCAGTGGACGCGGAGGCGCCCTATGTGTACATCTGGGATACCATCTCTTTCGGAAGGCACCACATAAAGGCGACGGGCCGTGATGCATCCGGCACCATATTCAGCGATGAAATATTTGCATGGAAATTCTTTTGATCATTGAAGCCAGTACAGCACCACCACAAACAGAGCATATAAGGCCAGAAATGTCATGCCGGTTTTCCTGCCTATCCACCCCTTTTTCAGCACAAGGGGAACCATGAGTGCGCTGCCGATGAAAAAGAGAATGGCAGGGGATGCCACCGGGATGGGGATTCCCCGCACCATGGCGGCAATGCCCAGCACAAAGCCGATGTTCATGAGGTTGCTTCCGATGACATTGCCCACCGCGATGCCATGGTGCTTTTTTATGGTTGCCATTACCGAAGCCGTCAGCTCGGGAAGCGAGGTGCCCAGCGCCACGATGCTTGCGGCAACCGCTACCTCTTTCACCCCGAGCAGGCGGGACGTGTCCACCGCCCCCCTCACCACGGCATCTGCGCCCACCGCCACGCCCACAATACCGAGTGAAAGCAGAACCAGCGCCGGACCCAGAGGAACGGTCCCGTCGCTCTCCCCTTTTGTTTCTCTTCCCCTGAGCATGCGAATGAACACCGCATACAGCACCACAAGCACTACTCCGTCATACCATCGCAGCATCCCGTCATATGCCAGCAGGAGCACGATGCCCGATACCACCAGCATGGAGAGCGAATCTCTGACGGCGAACCGACTCGGTTTCAGTGCCGTGATTATCATGGCAATGCCGAGGACAAGCGCAATGTTTGTGACATTGCTCCCCACCACGTTTCCCCATGCTGTTTCCGGATGGTGCTGATAGGAGGCCAGTACGGAAACCGCCAGTTCAGGAAGGGACGTGCCAAAGGCAACAACGGTCAATCCTATGGTGTGTTCGCTCACGCCAAGAGAAGCGGAAATACTCACCGCACTTTCCACGAACAGATCGCTTCCCTTGATGAGGATAAAGCTTCCTCCCACAAGAAAAAAGGCAGCGAATAGCGCAGAAGATGGTGTTTCAATTACATATACAAGGCAGGCAACCACCGCAAGAAGAGGAATGTAAATAAGCTCGGTGAGTTTCAGTCGTTTCCTCCCGCTCCTCTTCATCATCTAGTTCTAATATGTTCACACTATAAAAGATGCGATGTTTTGCACGTGCTATTTGCTAACACGAATCGGGAAAGACATATTAAACCAAATCACTTTATTGACTAAATGAATTATGAGAAATTATTTTCACAAAGGGTAGTGCATCTTCGCTCATCGGTGATTAGGCAGCTTCTGGCCGTGTCAAAGCAGCCCGGAATCATATCATTTGCCGGCGGACTTCCGAACCCCAAGGCATTTCCCGTGGAGGACATCAGGGAGATTGTGAACAAACTCATGGATGAGAACGGCCCCAACACCCTTCAGTACGGCACCACGCAGGGACTGGAAGAATTCAGGGAAGAAATTGCACGGTTTGTGGGGCACATGGGGATTGAAACAGATGCCGAACAGGTGCTGATAACCGTGGGTTCTCAGCAGGCACTGGACATTGTGGGGAAGGTGTTCATCGATAGGGGAGATGTGGCCATCGTGGGATTGCCCACCTATCTTGGTGCCATCAATGCATTCTATGCGTATGGGGCGAATATGGTGGGCGTGCCGCTGGATGAGCATGGCATGAAGGTCGACGTGCTCGAGGAAACCATAAAGAAATTGAAGGCGGATGGAAAACGTGTCAAACTCATTTACACGGTTCCCACCTTCCAGAATCCAGCGGGCGTGGAGCTCTCGGAAGAACGGAGAAAACGGATGCTGGAACTTGCCATGGAACACGACATCCTTGTGGTGGAAGACGAGCCCTACAGCCTACTCAGATTCGAGGGGGAGCCCCTGAAGCCGCTCAAACACTATGACACTGAGGGGTATGTCGTTTACCTCGGCACCTTTTCCAAGATACTCGCCCCGGGATTCCGGCTGGCATATGTCATTGCGCCCGATTCTCTTTCGAATAAGATGGAGATGGCCAAGCAGTCAATGGATCTGTGCACGCCGCCCTTCACCCAGCATATTGCCTACCACTACATACGAAACGGGTATATGAAAAAGCACATCCCCCGAATCATTGAGATGTACCGGCGGAAAAGGGACATCATGCTTGATGCCATGGATGAGCATTTTCCTGATGGGTGTTCATGGACACGGCCGAGAGGGGGCATGTTTCTGTGGGCAGAACTCCCGAAACACGTCAGCACCGTTGAGATGTTTGACGATGCCGTAAAGGAAAAAGTTGCCTACGTGCACGGGCAGGCTTTCCATGTGGACGGCGGGGGAACCAATGCCATGCGCCTCAATTTCACCAACGCCTCCGACGATAACATTGCGGAGGGCATCCGGCGGCTGGCAAAGGTGATAAAGGCACGTCTGTGAGCGTGGACATGAGTATTCCTCGTTTATTTTCAATTCACATTGTGAAGGACGATAGGGAAAATGTTTCTGCCGTGAAAGGCGAATCGGTACCTTCTTTTTCATTTTATTCTGGCAGTTTCTAAGAATATTTAGCAATGTTTTTAAAGGGTTTTAGGATTTACTTGGAGGAGGGAAATTTTGCCTCGGGCTTGTCCCGCGGTAACGTTTTTCCTTGAGGTAATAAAATGAAAGTGAATAGTGTTTTTGGTATAGCACTGATGGTGGCAGGGGTGGCCATGATATTTTTTGCGATGGGTGCCCACGGGGCCACCATTACAGTGCCGGGAGACTACGGGTCCATACAGGATGCGATTGACCATGCAGAAGATGGAGACACCATCATTGTATCAGGTGGGCCGTATTATGAGAATATCACCATAGATAAGGAAATTGCGTTGCAGGGTACCGGCATGCCTGTCATCGACGGTATGGGTGGCACTGCCATAAATATCACGGCGCACAACGTCACTGTCAGCGGGTTCAACATCACCAATGCCAATTACGGCATCAACTGCAGTGCACTGGGCTTTGCCATAAAAAACAATGTGATGGATGTCACCCGCACTGGCATAAACCTGCAGTTGAATGATTTCGGCAAAGGCATGGATGAGGATAATTCATTCATAATTGGTGATTCCGTTATCGATAACAATACCATTTGGGCAAACAATGACGGCATTTTCGTGGAAGCGCACAACTGGGGGTCTGATATGGGTGAGGATGCAATATGTAGCATAGGTGCGCTGAATATCACCAGCAACACCATCACCGGCGGATGCAGCGGCATATACTTTGATTATCTTGACTACTTCGGCTATGAAATGAATGACTCCGCACAGTTCTCGTTCGGCGGGCTGCACGTTACGGGCAACCACATCAACGGGAGCGGCTATGCCATTTACCTGCCATACATACAATACTGGGGATACGAGATGCACAATGACAGTGTTGCCACATTCGGCGACATCGTGTTTGCCGACAACGTGATAGACATGAACTCGGACGGCATCTATTCTCATGAATACTTCATTGACTGGATTGGCTCATACCTGTATGACAATGCGTCATTCACCATGGG
>QMSU01000140.1 GCA_003650975.1 Thermoplasmata archaeon | reverse complement strand
ACATGAGTGGCAGCATCAGCTACAGCATCAAGGCAGAGATTCATGAGTTCAATGCCAATAGCCGTGTTGACTACGCGCTTGCTGCGGCCAACGGTGCTGTTGAGGCATCCCTCAAGCATGCACCGCTGTTATACACCTCGTCTGACGGCGTTCCTGAGGCAACACTCCGTGCCCTGAACAATCTGGGTGTGAAGAAGATCACATTTATCGATTTTGCGGGCAATGATGCGGTGGCAGAAGAACTTGCCGCAAACTTCGAGGTGGAACGGCTGACATCCATGAAGGAGGTCACCCAGTCCATCAAGGCACTAAAGAGTTCACAGGCACTCGCCCTCGGGGATGACGACTACCTCACCGTGACCTCCCTTGCAACCGGCGACGGCTACTATGCCCCTGCATCATATCTGGCGGCCTATCACGGGTCACCTGTGGCTGATATAGGAGCCATGGGCGAAACATACCACTGGGGTACGGTCACCCAGCTCTGGCTGTTCTATGCAGGTGACTGGTATCACGGAAGCCGCTCTCTCGGACACCTTGCCATGGCATCGCAGCCAATCATGGACTACATCAAAAACGGGGAACTTCCGCCCATAGGATGGGACGCAGAGTTGCAGTGGTTCAGCAGAATCGTGGAGGCGGTGTATGCATATGCTGACAGCATAGGCATCGACCGCAGCGGACTGGAAGCATATACCTTTGTGGCGCCAAAGACCGACCTTTGTTTCACCATCCATCATGCACTGCTCGGAAATGAATCCACCGCGGGGCAGTTCATCGGAAAGACACCTGGCGAATCTGCAGCATATGTCTCACGGAGCGTGCTGTATCCTGCCATCATATTCGGTAACCCCGACAGGAATATCACCACCTCATCTCTCATGAACTTCCGTGACGGTCAGGGCGTGAGAGGAAACGACGGTGTACAGTACTATGCCTATACCAGCAGAAACATTGAGAGACTTTTCGGCGCCTTTGGGAGGGACTATCGTGGTCACTGTGCAATAGATAATCTGCTGGTGGACCAGAACAGAGCATCGCTTTACTACTACAGCGGGCACGGCACAGGCGGCGGAGGCGTGAGTTACCATCCGGACAACTGGGCAGGAAACACAGTGGGTCTGGGCGGCTATGATGCATGGCGCGGCTATCAGTACTGGCAGGGCAAGACACCACGAAGCGGGGGATTTGTCTGGTACAACGTGGAGGGTGAAACCTACAACCTGTACCACTTCAAGTGGTGCGACCGGGACTGGGAGAATCTTCACAGCCAGTTTGTGGGCTGGATGAGCTGTACCACCTTTGCACATTTTGGTCCCGAGGTATATCTTGAACACGGTGCGGTGTTCGGCTTTGGCAATGCCAACACGGGTCTTTCACCACACTGGGAAGTACATGACCTGTATTTCTTGGAAAAGGTACTCTACGAGGGAAAATCCGTTGGCGAGGCATACAGCGAAACACTCTGGAGATTCGAGCGCGATTTCACCACCATGGATCCGACGAGCATCTATGGCTCGTTCTCTCTTGTCATACACAGCGACCAGGTTCTCTACGGCGACCCCACCATTTACATCTACAGCCCGCTCCACTGGACAGAACCCGAACCGGTTGATGGATTCTAAACAACACCAACCCTTTTCCCTTTTCTGTTTTTATTTTTTAAAAATTTTTTCCTGAGCATGCGCCAGCGTCACCAGCGCTCTCACTTCCATGAAATGAAGTTTTCCAAAAAGAACCACTGAATGGGGGGTGCTGCCAAAATCCTGCTTCCTCAATTCGCCAAGGCATCCCGCACGTGCCAGTGCATCATCGGAGGAGATCCGCGCCACCACGGCAATGGGGGTATCCTCGCCAATCAGGTTCTCTCTCTTTCGCTCTTCCATCTCCAGCAGCAGTTCCAGCGCCTCGTTGGCGGTCATGTACCCGCCGGTGGTATCCAGCAGAAGCAGCGAATGCAGTCCCATGGTCATGTTGTCTCGTATGGCGTCGTAGGGCGAGAGCGGGAAAAAATTCGGCTGGGGCCGTGCAATACTCACCACCTTTCCAAATTTGTACACCTGCAATCCCAGCAGACCGGCAGCGGCAGACACAATACTCACTCCGTGCACCACCCTGGTGGGTATCCCCCGTTCCACTGCCCGTATTCTCAGGTCCACATGGGTGGTGGCGGCCATGGTGTCCCCGCCCGCCAGCAGACACACGTGTTTTTTCTCTGCCTCGTGCAGTATCCGCTCACCGTCCTCCACCTCCTCTCTTGAGAGCACGTGAATTTTTTTTCCCGCAAGTTCCTCAATCCTTTCTATTCCCACGCCCATTTTACTTGTATAGAATTCGGCGTATGCCACGTCGCAGTTCCTCACCTCTTCCAGTCCCTTCACGGTGATATCTCTCTCGTCCCACAGCCCGAGGCCCACAAATGAGAGCATAAATGGTATATATGCCGCATTTTTATATCATGTGCACTGTCTATGCGTGATAGTTCCTAAGGAGAGGGCTGAGGAGATACGGCAGAAACTTGTGGATGACGGGGTGATGCTCGAGCATACGAAGGTAAGAAGGGAAGGGGACCTTGTGTATTTTCCGGTGAAAAGGCAGGTGCACATCGAGGGGTGTGCCATGGGGAGTGGCGAATTCGAAATCATCAGGCGAAAAAGTTACGATGATGCTCTTCGGGAGAGAGGAATACATATTGACTCCATCTCACTGGATCTCATAGGGGATATCGCGGTGATACGACTTCAGGAGGAATCATGTGCGAAAGAGGTTGCCCAGGCAATCATGGAAACAAACCCCCACGTGAGAACCGTGTGCCTTGACAGAGGGGTTGAAGATGACTTCCGGGTGAGGAAGGTTGAAGTGGTGGCGGGCGAACGCAACACCGAAACCATCCACCGTGAGCATGGCATCAGAATGAAGGTGGATGTGGCAAGGGTCTATTTTTCACCCCGCCTCTCGAGTGAGCGCATGAGAGTGGCAAAAAAGATAGAACACAATGCAACAGTCATCGACATGTTTGCAGGGGTGGCGCCCTTCTGCCTTTATATTGCAAAGTTTTCACACCCAAAAAAGATTTATGCCATTGATAAAAACCCCCACGCTGTCCGGTATGCGCGGGAAAATGTGCTCATGAATAAAAAAGAAGATATTATTGAAGTGATTGAAGGAGATGCCCGCGACGTGATGGGGAGACTGCCCCAGGCCGACCACATCATCATGAATCTGCCCCACCAGAGCCATGAATATCTTCCACATGCACTGCAGAAAGGAAAACACATACACTACTACGAAATCATGGAAAAAGAAAGGATAGAGGAGCGGGTGCGCCAGATTGTGAAGGAAAGCGCCCAAGAGGGGTATTCAGTGAATGCAGGTGAGGTACGGGTCATTGGCAGTTATTCCCCCTCGAAAGTGAAGGTGGCAATGGATTTAGAGGTGAAGCATTTCTAGGTGTTCCAGCGCTCTGGCAATCAGGGCGATGCCGGAATCCAAGTCCTTCAAACTCGCCACCTCAACGCCGGAATGCATGTACCGTGTGGGAATGCCGATCACCGTTGATGGAATGCCTGTTTTTGTGAGGTGAATGGCGGTGGCATCGGTGGTGCCGCCATCTGATACCTCCATCTGATAGGGTATTTTTTCTTTTTTTGCCACCTCCTCAAGCCATTTCAGCAATTCAGGTCGGGCTATCAGTCCCCGTCCTGAGGCATCCGCCACGGTTATCGCAGGCCCCTTTCCCATGGTGATGGCAGCATCCTTCTCATTGATTCCGGGATGATCCCCTGCAATGGTTACCTCGCACACCAGCGCCAGATCAGGTGAAATGCCATAGGCTGATGTTTTCGCTCCTTTCAACCCCACCTCCTCCTGCACCGTGCCAACTGCATAGATGGTGGCATTGCTTTTTGTGCGTTTCACCGCCTCAATCATCATCGCCACACCAATCCGGTCATCAAGGGCCTTTCCCGTGATGCGGTTGTTGAGGAGGACTTTCATTTCCATATCAAGTGTTATCGTGGTGCCCACGGCAATACCGGCCTTCTCCGCATCCCTTTTGTTTTCTGCACCGATGTCGATGAACATATCCTCCGCCTTCACTGCCTGTTTCCGTTCCTCCTCCTTCATCTTGTGCGGGGGTCTGCTGCCGATTACGCCATAGATATCGCCATTGTTCCCATGGAGCACCACCCTGCTGTTCAGAAGCGTTGCATCATACCATCCTCCCAGTTT
>QMSU01000139.1 GCA_003650975.1 Thermoplasmata archaeon | reverse complement strand
TGGCAGTACGGGGAAATCGGATTGATTGTTGAATTGGGTGGAGTGTTGTCAACGTAAACTGTTTCATTATGGTATGCGGTGTTGTTCAGATCATCCCTTGCGGTTATGTTGATCCAGTGCACACACTCTTCATTTATGTAGAATGGTCCGATATGAGCCCATCCGCTTTCCACTTCAGTTGTATAATGAGCTATCCTTATCCCAGTTGTGGCATTGTAGACGTCCACTGTGAGATTGACCGAGCCGACATTGAGGAAGGTGTCATTATCGGTTGCATTGACCCATATGGGTGTGCTGAAGTTGATGAAGATGTCCCCAGCACCAGGATACTGCGGTTGCCCTATTGTCTTGTTTATGTCGGGTGGAGTATTGTCAAGTATCACCTGCTGGACATTTATTGGGTATTCGCTGTTATTGGCATCGTCCACACTGTAATATTCGATGTTATACATGCCATCTGTTCCGCTGAGGGTGAACGGTCCCGCATATACAGAGAAACTCGGTGCCGGGAGTCCTTCCAGGTAATAACGATAATAGGTATCATTGACGGCGCTGTCATCTGTCGCAAGAAGTGTCATCTGAGTATCTCCCGTAACATAGGTATTGCTCCCAATGGTAACGTTGGGTGAGCCGATGGATAATGTGGTTTCTGGGGGTTTGTCGGGTAATCCACCGAGGACGAGACTGGGGTCGCCGAAGAGGTTAATGTAGAGCCACCTGCGCGCATGATCCCAGTCACTGTCAATGGCATGGCCTCCGGTAAGCACCTTGTCACACACTGAGTTCCAGACATCTCCCAGCACCCGATATCCATCAGATGCGAATGACTGGAAAAAATACTGCATAACGGGAGAACCCATGGCCCCACTTGCCTCAGCCGTCGACCCTATGAATGCCACGGATCCATTACGTGAGGCAAAGTTCCAGTACTCCGGCATGCAGTGAATGTCAGTTGTGGAACCCTGAAGGGGACGGGGTACCGCCGGTTCCACCCATGTACTTAAGGGATGAGGATAGTAGCTTGCATCATAGGTGGTGCCATAGTCCCGGTAGGTTCCAGTGACATCGATGTAGGGATCTGCTGCGGCGATGGGTCCAACCTTAGCCGTACTGCAGCCAAAGCTGTAGACCACCGTGAGTTTACCCTCATTGGACAATCCGGACATGTCCGTCCTCACATCATACACTCCCCAGCTGAACTCATTACCGTGGCTTACCACATTCATGAAGCCTGCTCCGGCATTAAGAAAATTGTTTATGTTCGTGGGGTTGGGATAGTCAGGATCTCCAGGAGTGTTTGAATGATAGAGTTTGATGGCCGTAAAACCCGCGGTCGCCATCTCGGTGGCTATCTGATCATTTTGGTCCTCATCATATGTGGTGGGAAGGCTCGGGTACACCCAGTCGCCCGTTCCGGTGACCAGCAGAATATTTTTGAACCATGAATTGTAGAACACCTCTTTTTCATACCGTATCACCTTATCCACATATCGCTCCACCTCTGCCTCCGTATTTACCGGTATTCTCCCCACCACCACGTCGAACGAGAAGTTAATCCCATCGACGTTGGTATAGTCCCCATCATCATCTTCATCTATGATTTCGCCAAAGATGCCGTCTCCATTGGCATCCCAGTCACAAAAGCCCCCGCTGCTGTTATACAAATCCGCGTAATAGTGGTCAGTGAGATAGTATTGCAACCAGTTTACGTGAGTGGTATTCATTCTCTTGAGATAAAAATATCGCATGGGGAGTTTATCCACGTCACCCACAAGCAGCACATACTTGATGTTATGAGTATTTTCATAGTCGGCGATGCATTTTTTAATCTGTTCAGCTTTGTCGGCACCGGTATAATTCACATATATGTCCTCAAGAGTGACTATGGTTGACGGCCTTCCAGTTGCATCTTTGAACTCCTTTAAAGGTTCAATTTCATCTTTGAATGCTTCAGGTGTTATTATCAACATGTCAAAATCCGGGCCCGGGTTTGCTTGTGATATTGGCACAACCAATAATTGAAACAATATCGCTGTGGCAACCACAGTTGCTATTACTACCTTTTTCTCCATTTTACCTCCATGATAGAATCCTCAATTAGAAGATTCAGTTAAAATAATCTGTAAATATGTATTAAAACTTTATTTAAATTACACTTAAGTTAATTTTGAACAGACTCAATTAATGGTAAAAGCAGATCACTCCGGTTGCGCACTCATTTATTCGCACGTCTGCTGGGTCGTACCTTTTCTGCTCCCTTGCCCCTATGGCGCATGCCCCTACTCTTTTTTCCTGCAGAGGTTTTCCCCCTGAATACCCTGCCGTTCTCATCACATATCCAGTTCACATCTCCGTCGTTTCGTATGGCAGGATGTGACCTGTCCACCAGAATTACCTCGTAGTAGTGGTGCATTCCATCTTTACCCACGGAATATGAATTGAGGACCTCCATGTTGGGATATCTCTTTGCTGCCCGTTCTTCCGCAATTCTCTGGATGGATTTCCGCGGCGTAATTTTGCTGACGCCCATCTTTGATGGTTTTCGCCCCTTGTTCGGCCGTTCCTTCCTTCTGCCACCCTTCCGCACACTCGTTCGTACCACAATGAACCCCTGCTTTGCTTTATATCCCAATGCCCTGGCACGGTCCGGGCGCAGGGGCCTTTCCACCCTCACCACTGCACCCTCCTTTCTCCATGCGATGAGCCGGTGCCACTGGGGGCTATTGTATGAGGTATCGGGTCTTTTCCATGTTTCGCGCAGATGCTGATATAATCCCTTTGCCATCCTGAATGGAAAAAGAAAGCCGTATATAATCATTGTCCTTGTGAAAGAGCATTGGAGGCCTGCAAAAGGAGGGATAATGTGGGGCTGATGCACACCGGTTTCCTGCCATATGATGACGCAGTTTACATCAATCTGCGATTTTTTCACTTAATTTTAAATATGAGAACCGGTTATGGAGGAGAAGGTAATAAAATGGAAGGAATAGTAAAAAGATGGGTAACATCTTATGGGTTTATCGAGGTAGGAGAGACGGGAAAGGATGTTTTTGTCCACGAATCAGACGTGAAATCCAACAAACCGCTGAGCGTGGGACAGAAAGTAAAATTTGATATGGAAGAAGGGGAACGCGGACCGAAAGCGGTGAATGTTGAAGTAATAGAATAATTCCCCGGAATCATCCACACACCATTCATACTAAAGCTTTATATAGCAGGTAATCCTTATTACAAAAAAGTTCTAAACTTTTTGAGGCGAACATGACTAGAAAACAGACCCTGGTAGAGGAGAATGTCATATGCCCCGAATGCGGTTCTTCGCATCTTGCTCGAGACTACGGGCGAGGAGAGCTGGTGTGTGAAAATTGTGGCTTGGTGATAGATGAGGCCTATATCGATCAAGGCCCGGAATGGCGGGCATTCGATGCCGAGCAGAGAAAAAAACGGGCCCGGACCGGCGCACCCCTCGACTACTCCCTGCCGGATAAGGGACTCAATACCGTGATAGGCTGGCAGAACAAGGACAGTTACGGCAAATCCATACCCACGAGAAACAGGGCCCAGCTGTATCGACTCAGGAAATGGCAGCGGAGAATACGGTTCGGAGGCACATCGGAAAAAAGTCTCACCTATGGCATATCAGAAATAGACAAACTCTCGTCGCTCATGACCCTATCGAGGAATGTACGCGAGGCAGCGGCAATGGTGTACCGGAGAGCAGTTGAGAAAAATCTGATAAGGGGGAGGAAACTGGAAGGAGTGGTTGCCGCCGCCATCTATGCAGCATGCCGGCAGTGCGGCGTACCCCATACTCTGGATGAAATATCGCTTGCTGCCAAAATGGAACGAAAGGAAATCGGGAAAACATACCGCTTTCTCACAAGGGAGCTCACGCTGAAGCTGATGCCCACCTCCCCACAGGATTATGTGGGGCGTTTCTGCGGCGTACTTGAATTGAGCGGTGATGCACAGGCAAAGACCATGGAGATAGTGAGGCAGGCAGAAGAAAAGGAACTCACATCAGGGAGAGGACCCACCGGTGTTGCCGCTGCGGCCATTTACATTGCTGCCACACTGTGCGGGGAGCGCCGGACGCAGCGGGAGGTGGCCGATGTCGCCGGTGTCACCGAGGTCACCATACGAAACCGGTATAAGGAACTCGCAGAAAAGCTTGATCTGGATGTGGTGCTGTAACGGCAGTAACCTTAAATAAATTCAGCAGTTGGTATGG
>QMSU01000138.1 GCA_003650975.1 Thermoplasmata archaeon | reverse complement strand
AAACTGTGCCGCCTTCTCCTCAATTTCGCCCAGTGTCTTCCGGGCCATTCCCTTGCCCCCGGCAACGGCAATGTCGTACGGTGCCAGCGCCTCCTTTAGGGCAGCGGTGGTGACGGTGGTGGTGCCGGATGAGTGCCAGTCGTACCCGAGCACGCATGAAAGTGCCTGGAACCAGTGGGGATTGGAAATCAGCTCCAGCAACCGCTCCTCACCGTATTCCTGGATGATGATGCCTGAAATGGCATCTGCCATCTTCACCATACGCTGGTAAAGCCATCTCGGTGCCTTTCCCCCGTGAAGCGGAAGGTTGGCAACGCCTGTCTTTCCCACATGAATAAACAGAACGGGATATTAAACTGTTGTTCGGGGGGTTGAAAAGAGAAGAAAAAGTTTTCGGTGAAGAAAAGCAAATAGACATCGGTACCATATTCCATGAATAAGAGGTGTTCCGTTCTCTTTCATTCACGGGTGGTTATGCATATTTCTCTCTTTTTTCATAAGAGTGTATTTACGAAAGTCCGATGTTACCATTCATTCATATAAATCGAAAGGGGTGTTGCAGCGGTAAGGATGCATGTATGTGTATCGCTGCGTCTGGCCTTTCATTCTTTCATGGCATTCTGGCAATTCTTGGTTTGACTTTGCACCTGTGAAACCTTTTTTATATGCTCATCCAATAAAACATGTGAAAAAGAAGGAACTGGAACTTCTGCTCCAGCACATTCCCGCACCTCCGGATGCCAAGGCCGAACTGGAACAGTACATTACTCCTGCCAGCATAGCAGCAGACATGCTGTGGATGGCCTATTATAATGGAGATATCGCAGGGAAAACGGTTATTGATTTCGGCTGTGGCAGCGGTATATTTGCCGTGGGGGCCGCCCTTCTCAATGCACTGAGAGTGATTGGAATCGACAAGGATGAACGGCTCATCCAAATTGCCACAAAGGCAGCGAATGAACTGGGAGTCACCGTGGAATTCATCACAGGGGACGTTGAGGATTTTCGCGGGGAAGGTGATACCGCGATAATGAATCCACCATTTGGTGCGCAGCATGCCAACAGGAGGGCCGACCGTAAGTTTGTGCAAAAGGCCATGGAAACATGCCACTCGCTCTATTCACTTCATCTCTCCCGGAGTGCTGATTTTATCAAAGGAGTGATAGAAAAAAATGCCTGGAGGATATGCGAAGAGAAACCATACACATTTCCCATAAAGGCCTCCCTTCCCTTTCACGAAAAAAGAGTGGCCCGCTATGAGGTGACCATGATTCATGCAAAAAGGGATGGATGAGGACTACAGCGCCTCCACAATGATGACGGCCAGAAGGGCAGTGAGGGAAATGGAAATCAGATTGACATCGCTGTTGGTGAGGACGGTGTCCTGACCCGTTATCATTCCCTTGTATTTTCCCTGGAATGTTGCCCCGAGCAGTGAATCAATGTGGCAGCCGAGAAGACCGAGCGACATGCAGAGCACCGCCTCCACACCGGAAAGATGGAGCAGGAAATACCCCGCCACGGCGATGAGTGATGCACCCGCAAGGGCCACAAATTCCCCGAGCGGTGATATGGCGCCATTGGTGCCCGCCTCCACTTTCTTGAATGTGGTGATGAGATAGGCATTGTTGGACAGCACGCCCAGTTCCGAGGCAATCGTATCCGCCATGGCGACGGCTATGGATGTCACAAAGGGTACGGCAAAGTCGTACCGGAGGCTGAAAAGGGCCAGCAGTGCCGGAACCGCGCCGTTGGCAATCACATTCATGGCCTTTCTCGACGGGCGCTCGTGGAGCCTTCTTCTCTTGAAATTTCTCTTGTATTTTGTGGCAAGGGCCCCCAGAACCAGAAAAAGCACCAGCAGCGAGAACCAGGAGAGACCCTGCGTGAAAAGGATGGCTGACCCGACGATGAATGCAAAAATCGTTCCGCCGATATCAAGCACATTGAATTGCAACGATAATCCGGCAAATGCACCACATATCACGATATTTATGGCTATGTCTATCATCCTTTTACCACACCGAGCGGCACCATCCTCGCAACCTTCAGCGAAAGGCCGGCCCCGTGCGCCGTGTCCACCACCATGCTCACATCCTTGTAGGCATCGGGGCTCTCCTCCGCCATCACGCTCCAGCTTGCAGCATGTGCGTAGATGCCCTTCTGCTGCAGTTTCCGGGCAATCTCCTCGCCCCTCCACTGGCGCTTTGCCGCCTGCCGCGACATGACCCTCCCCGCGCCGTGGCACGTGGAACCGAAGGTCTCTTCCGCAGTGTCGGTTCCCTTCAGAAGATAACTCTCCGTCCCCATGTCGCCGGGTATCAGCACCGGCTGGCCGATGGAGGCATACTTTTGGGGTATCTCCTTTCTTTTCGGGCCGAATGAGCGGGTGGCTCCCTTGCGGTGCACATACAGCATTCTCTTTTCTCCGTCCACCTCATGCTCCTCCAGCTTTGCAATGTTGTGGCACACGTCATAGACGATGTGCATGTCCAGCTCCTCGGCACCTGTCCCCAGCACGTTCTCGAACGACTGCCGAACCCAGTCCACAATCATCTGGCGATTTGCCCATGCGAAATTGGCGGCACATGCCATTGCCTTGAAATAACTCTCGCCCTCCCTGCTCTTCACCGGCGCACAGGCAAGCTGACGGTCAGGAAGCCTTATGTTGTATTTTCTCACCGCCTCCTCCAGCACCCTCAGATGGTCAGTGCATATCTGGTGGCCGCATCCCCGTGAACCCGTGTGAATCATGACCACTATCTGGTCCTTTTCCACGCCGTACACGCGCGCTGCTTCCGGGTCGAAGATTTCCGCCACCCGCTGAATCTCCAGAAAATGGTTTCCCGCGCCGAGCGAACCCACCTGCACCTTTCCGCGCTCCTTTGCCTTGTCCGAAACATGCCCCGCATCGGCACTCTCCATGCACCCGTTCTCCTCGAGGAACTCCAGGTCTTCCTCCCAGCCGTATCCGTTTTCCACGGCCCATCTGGCACCCATCTCGAGCACCTCATCAAGCTGGGCACGGCTGAGTTTCACACGTGCCGAACTCCCGACGCCTGACGGCACATTCTTGAAAAGCTCATCCACGAGCTGTTTTATTTTATTTCTGTCCAGATCACCCGCAGTGAGATTCGTTCTCACCAGGCGAACGCCGCAGTTTATATCGAAGCCCACGCCCCCCGGCGATATCACCCCTTCCTCAGCATCGGTGGCCGCCACGCCGCCGATGGGGAAGCCGTATCCCCAGTGGATATCAGGCATTGCCATTGCCCGCCCCACAATGCCCTGCAGGGTGGCGACGGCGGCAACCTGCTCCGGCGCGTTGTCCTTCTTCACGGAGGATATCATCTGGTCGTTTGCATAAATGACTGCAGGCACACGCATGGTTATGTTATTCTTTATGCCACGATATGTCTTGGGTATCTCATACCGATAGGGTCCTATTTTATTGAGCGGGCCATTCCACATGATTTCACCTATATATCAAATAATATGTTAATGGTAACCCCTTTTTTATGTGTTTGTATCTCCAGTATGTGATAGGTGACTGCCTTTATCTCCACGCCGTAGCCGTGTTTTTTCCGGTCATACGTCTCTCCCCGCGCAGTGGCTGTCAGATTTTTTTCATCAATGGAAACGGAAAAATCGCCGAACACCAGATGTTCCACATCATGGATATACAGCAGCTCGGAAAGCCAGTCCACCACCAGCAGCTCCATATCCCCGGTGTGCGCAATGGTGATATGTCGTTCCACTTTGCTCTCTATGGTGCTTCCGTTGGTGATGATGGCAAACATTCCTCTGGCAGCTTCCGCGAAGGCCTCTTCCATGTTCTTTCCGGTTGCCCGTATGCCCACATCAGCCGTATGCTCGATGATCTCGTACACATGTTCGAAGAGCCACCGCTTATAAAAATATTGGGGAGGGACATGAAAAAAAAGATGCGGAGGCTTTTTTTCACGATCCATCCCCCCCAGATAAACAATAATACGTTCTTTTTAAAGGTTTCTATTTTTTCGGGATGAGTGGCAAATTTTGGGATATGCCAAGCGTCGCTATTGCCTTCCATGGCTCAATTGCAACCTCTGTTTGCCATTCATAGCGAATGGATTTAAAACAGCCAAGAAAGAAGCATTCAGGAACAGGCTTCCGCACTCAAGGCGTATTCCAGGGCTCCTTTCATATACATAGAGTAATAAAAATTTCAGGTAACCTCCTGTGATACGTACTCGGCAGGGACAAAGAAGCGACAGCGACCGAAGATTCATGAGCAAAAGGCTGACATTGTTT
>QMSU01000137.1 GCA_003650975.1 Thermoplasmata archaeon | reverse complement strand
TCCTCAATTCCCATGGCCTTCTTTATCCTCATGATTGAATCCTTCTGGTGTTCCAGTTTCTCTTCCTTGTAGCCCGGTGTGGCGTCTCTTTCATCATGAAGGATGAAAGGGGCATCGCCGTTGCATCGTGTCACTTCGGCAATGGTCTTCTTGTCAATGGCAGAGGCAATGGCCGGTATATCATATACCACAAAATGCTCGTTAAACAGAATCACCTTCCCGTATCCTGCACCGATCCCCATGAAAATGTATTGGGGCAGCGTATTTAAGATTTCGTTCAGGTGTGAAGAATGGTGCAGACTCTGTTCATCCACATGTGGAGAAGCCACACTGTTTGCAGATTCTACAACCCTCCTCATACACGAGCGGGGAACCGCAATCAGGGCAGACTCCCACCGGGGCCCTCTCCGTCGATTGGACGGGTCTGGGTTTCTTCTGCCCCCCTTCTCCTCCGAAATAGTCGAGCCGTGGCGCCTCGGGTATTTCCTTCCCCTCTATGTATTCCTCAATTGCCTTTGCGATGGCATCGGGGCACGAGAGAATCGGCCCTCCGCGCACCAGTCGCGGGTTGGGGCACCGTATTGCCTTCAGCTGCTTTACTATTTCCCTGGGCTTTATCTCGCTTCTGAGACAGAGCGAAATGAGGCGGCCCACCGATTCAAGCTGGGCATCTGCACAGCCACCTGCCTTCCCCAGGCGGGCAAACACCTCGAACAATCCTCGCTCATCCACATTCATGGTTACATAGAGGTTTCCGCAGCCGGTGGTGATTTTTCTTGTGATGCCCTGCACCACCGGTGGCCGCGCACGGGGCGTGAGTTCCTCACCCCGTTCCTCTTTGGTTGACAGCACCTGTTCCGGCCTGCTTCCATACCGGTACACGGTTATCCCCTTGCACTTCAGCTCATGGGCCAGAAGGTAGGCCTGCCTTACATCGTCAACTGTTGCATCCTTCCTGAGGTTGATGGTTTTTGAGGTGGCATTGTCAACATATTTCTGGAATGCTGCCTGCATTCTCACATGAAGCTCCGGTGAAATGTCAAGGGAGGTGACAAATATCCTCTGCACCTCCTCGGGCACCTCCGCTATCCCCCGCACCGAGCCGTGATTGTCCGCTATCTTCTGCATCACCTCATCATTGAAAAAGCCCATATCCCGCGCCATTTTTTCAAAGTAGGGGTTTATTTCATACAGTCTGTCATCCTTATCCAGCACATTTCTGATGAACGCTATGGCAAAGAGGGGCTCTATGCCGGAAGAGCAGCCCGCTATGATGGAGATGCTCCCAGTCGGTGCAATGGTGGTGACCGTGGCATTACGCATCGCTTCAAACTTGCCATCATAAACACTCCCCTTGAAATTGGGGAAGGATCCTCGCTGTTTCCCAAGTTCGATGCTCGCACGCTTTCCCTCCTCCTGGATAAATGACATGATTTTTTCAGCGAGAGCAAAGGATTCATCACTTCCGTAAGGAATTCCCAGCTGTATGAGGGTATCGGCAAATCCCATCACACCGAGTCCTATTTTCCTGTTGGCAACGGTCATCTCCTCAATCTGGGGGATGGGATATTTGTTCATCTCAATAACGTTGTCCAGAAAATGCACCGCCTTCCAGACCACATCTTTAAGTTTTTCCCAGTCAATATCATTCTTCTTCACGAGCCGGGCCAGATTTATGCTGCCAAGATTGCATGATTCGTAGGGCAGGAGCGGTTGCTCCCCGCAGGGATTCGTTGCCTCTATTTCCCCCACATGAAGCGTGGGATTGTGGCGGTTGATTTCATCAATGAATATTATTCCCGGCTCGCCGCTCCTCCATGCGCCCTCAACGATTTTGTCGAATACTTCGCCGGCGTTGAGCGTTGCCACCTTCTCGCCGGTCCGGGGATTGATGAGGTCGTAATCCTCCCTCTTTTTCGCCTTCTCCATGAAGTCGTCCGTGGCGGCCACGGAGATGTTGAAGTTGGTGATTTCCCTCACATCTTCCTTGCAGGTGATGAATTCCATTATATCCGGATGGGTGACCAGGAGGATGCCCATGTTTGCCCCCCGTCGTCTTCCACCCTGCTTTATGACATCGGTTGCCGAATTGAATACCTTCATGAATGAGACGGGGCCGCTTGCAATTCCTCCGGTACTCCGGACAATGTCGCCTGCCGGGCGTATGCGCGAAAACGAGAACCCTGTGCCACCCCCACTCTGATGTATGAGGGCAGCGTGTTTGAGGGTTTCAAATATGTGGTCCATGGAGTCCTCCACGGGGAGCACAAAGCATGCAGAGAGCTGCTGTATGCTGGTTCCCGCATTCATGAGTGTGGGGGAATTTGGCAAAAAATACAGCTTTTCCAGCATTTCGTAAAATTCCCCCTCCGTTTTTTTCGCATCCTCGCCGTATCGTTCGTCCGCGCTCGCAATGTTGCGGGCCACACGTCTGAACATCTCCTCAGGTGTTTCAATGATATTTCCATCCGCATCTTTACGGAGATATCGCTTTTCCAAAACCTTCAGTGCGTTAGCAGTCAATTCAACCATTACATGTAAAACACAAACATATTTTAAATTGATTGCCTCCCCAAGAACTATTATATAAAAATTGCCTTCATCAACTGCAATATCGAGAGATGGTGAGAATGAAAAGAGAAGGGAGGGCATGTTCAAATTAACCATCGCAGGACTCAGTCAATGAACATATGCACATCATTCTTTTCGAGGATACTCCCTTCATCAGGCATTTCTCCATCCCTTTCTTTTTCATCCGGGCGACCTTCCGTCATATCAACATTGTGCAGCTGGATCACGCCGGCATACCATACCACTCAAGCATCCTTCTCAGGAGTGGAAACCGCTGGATTACTTCCCGGATGAACTGGAGAAGGGGTGATTCGGTTTTCCTTTCAAAGGGTGTGACAAGCGCGACCTGTATGGTACAGTAATTGCTTTCATTATTCTCATCAACCACTGTCACCTGCCCGCTGAAGTCCTCCCTTTTCTCGTCAGGTGCCGTGACCGTCACACGAACAGCAACAGGTCCATCCTCCGGTGCAAGTTCCTTGCCCCCTGCCGGGTCAAAGGACCATGTCCCCCAGGAAGGCCATTCCGCCACTGTCCAGTTGATTTTCGAATCCGCCGTGCCGACATTCTCAACGGTGAAATTCCCGCTCACCGTTTCCCCAGGCGAGACATCATTCCATATCAGCACCCCGTTTCCCTTCAGGGTTGAGCCTCCGGTATCGGCCATGATATCCACAATCACACCCTCCACAACCGTCAAATCGAAGGGGATGCCTTCTGGCAGCAAATACCAGCCGTCCCACACGCCTCCCCACCCGAAATTAAGGTGGTAATAGTCATCGGTGTTGTATCCGTCAACCACCAGGTTGTGCCCGGCGCTCCAATCGGGAACAACCACGGCAAGATGTGCGGGCAGTGCCTCCACCATGTTCATCATCAGCCGTTCATAGAGAGAGGCATCGTTTTCATCCAGCAGTTCAATGCTGTCGATGCCGAAACGAAGATATGCCCGGCGGGCCTGGTCAACGCCAAAGGTACCCGAGACCTCTGAAGTGTACACCTGCTGTGCCGCCACGCCGCAGGCAAAGGTGAGTGCGGCCTTATCATCATCGGAGGGGGGAGTGTGTTCCTGGTAATGTTGCTGGAGGACGGCGAGGTATCCGTTAAGTTCCGGGAAGGAGGGGAAAAGATATTCATCATGGTCGTTGTCAATCCAGTACCGGTTGCCATCATAGTTGTGATAGTAATCGTCACTGTCATCAAAGGTAACGTTGTTGGTGGTGGCATGATAGTTGAGAATCTGGGCCATTGTCACTGCCGGGCAGCCCGCAACACTCCGTTCTCCTGTGCCTTCATCAAGAGGGCAAAAATCGTTGTAGGGTGAATTCTGGTGCCAGGTGGTCTCCACCCATCCCCCGGTTGAGGTGGTTCCCTCAGGAGGCCACTGCCGGAAGAGTGAGGTCACCTCATTTTCAGATATCTCATCAAGGTATCTGTTCCATGCAAGATGGTTCTTCTCCACCGTTTCAGCCGGTATGTGTGAAATGGTTTCGAGACGCTGTTTCATACCTTCTCTGAGTATTCGAAAAGGAAGATTATGGGGGGACACATCACACCGACAGTTATGGATGAGAGAATAGGCACCCACAGGAGGCAGGCGCATATCCGATGATATCACAATATATCCATGGGGCTGCAACTCCGCCAGGTAACATAAAAGAATTCCATCATCACTGAATATTTCTGTCAAAGATGTTATGGAAAAATCATCGGATTTCCCGAGTTCGG
>QMSU01000136.1 GCA_003650975.1 Thermoplasmata archaeon | reverse complement strand
TGGCGTTGGAGTAACTAAATTGATATTATGACAACCTAACTCTTGAAGATAAATCATTATTTCAGCAAGTTTTTCATAACTTATCTCATTTCCAATTCGAAGCTGAGAAATTTCATAATTTTGACAATAAACACAACCCAAATTACAAGAGGTAAAAAAGATTGTCCCAGATCCTCCCTCCCCTACCAAAATTTTCTCTTCTCCAAAATGAGGATTAAAACTTGAAATAACCGGCAAAGCTTTCAACTTACAATAACCAGTCTCGCCTTTTAATCGATTAACATGACATTTTCTTGGACAAATTTCACAATTTTTTAAAATTTCAAAAAGCCTTTCAATTCTTTTTTGAAATTCTTTTTTTGACAAATTTAAATAGCTTGGATACATTGAGAATAATTAACTCCTTTTTAATTATGCCTCAAAAAAAGAAAAAATACACAAAAGATTCAACCCTCGCAGAAGTCTTGGAAGACCCCAAAAAGCGAAAAATTCTTGAAAAATTTAATGTTCCCTGCCTTACCTGCCCTTTTGCTCAAATAGAGATGAATTCTTTAACTTTAGAACAAATTTCAAAATTTTATGATATCGAACTTGAAAAGTTATTAGAGGAGTTAAATAAAGATTAATAAAGAAAAAAGAGACAACCCGACTTCAGGTTGTCTCATATCGACATATTATGACTGGCCGAGCTGAAAGAATCATCCCGACCAGATCTTCTCCACCTGGAAAGAAGCGATCCTCTTGAACGGAATTATCATCCACCTCCACCTCCACGATAGCATAGCCAAATATGAAGGAAGAGGGAACGAATTGATCGTCTTCCATTGGAAGACGATCAGCCCACCACTTTGCCCGTTCTAAAGAACAGGAAAAGTGATGAATTTCCCCCACCTCATCGGGGATTTTTCCTTCAGAGGTGAGAGGCACTACTCTAAATCCTTTCATCCTTATCACCTCCTTCTTCCCTCCTGCCCGGATGGCAAGGCAGGAGGGGTTTTTGTTTTTGCCCCGTATAAGAAGCTCTTATTTTTAAAGAACTTCTCCTTCATCTTAAATCATTAACAAGATTAATGCTCACAAGGACAGACCTCTCTTTGATGAATTTTTTCTTCCTTCCTCCCAGAATGCTGCCGGGAAGGGTCTTTTTCCGCAAAAAGAAACTCGTCTTGCGGAATGGGTCAAGCCGTAGGGGGAAGAGAGAGATTTTTGGGCTTCGTTTCCTAAAACCCGCCCCATAGCCTCACCCACGACCATTCTTCCCGACAGCATTCTGGAAGGAAATTTTGTAAAGATGGGGAGAGGCAAGAAACTTACCTCTCCCCATTTATATCACCTCCTTTGGTAATATTCAACCACCTCTTCCCAGCCCTCTGGCAGGGGCCAGAAGAGGTGGTTTTCAGCATAGAACCGCAGGTCGCCCAACGAGGGGGCGATGCGGTAGTTGTTGAACAGGACCGAAGTCCTAAATTCAGCGCCAACCGTCATCGCCACATCCTCAGTGGCGACCTCGGTTTCGGGGAGCTCGACGAAGTAGCCATCCTCAGTCTCTTTAATGGAGCGAGGATGGTACCCCAACCAGCGGAGATACGCGTTTAGTCTTGCGGGATCAACGCGCCTCCATTGGCCAAGCTCCCTCCTCCAACGGTTGTGGCGGTTGTAGGCTACCGGCACGCCATATTCTTTTTTGTAAAGCGTACCAGTGAACCGATGCAACCGCATTCCGGCCTCCTCTCCGGCTCGGAGGATCTTCTCCTCCACCGCGGGGGCCAGCCAGTTTTTCATTTTATAGTAATCGTGACCCCCAGGAGCAGAACTCTCGTCCTGCGAGCCGTCGAGAAAGCCCTCGCGGCGGAGCCGGTCCCGATCCGGCGCCACGCCGAAGTTGCCAACCGAACAACCCCGGTAAGTGGCAAACCGAAAGCCCATCTCGCCCAAGCGCAGAATCAGCTCAACCCCAGCATCAACATTGTTAGAGTTGAAAGGACCGAGCATTAGGGAAATCCGCTTGTGCGGGATGCCTTCCCGCAACAAAAAGCGAATTCCCTCAATCTGACGTTCAGGTTTGATGGGCGTCCAGGAATCGGGCCCGGATTCTGGCGGCTTGGGCGTGATGGTTGTAGAAAAGACAACCCGCTCGTCGTCGCCCCACTCCTCGAGCTGGCGCCGTCCGAAGGGGGCACGGTGGAGGACGAACACCCAGCTTGGGTGCCTGAAAGCATGTAGAAACTGAGTAATCTCCGAAATCTGCATGCTCCCATCTGAACGGGCGCAGAGCATCACGATGTCGCGCTTTGGCGCGAATAATCGTGACTGCTCCAAAAACTCCACCGCTTCCGCGGGCTCACCAATTCGGCGCAGCCCCTTCCTGCCCCTACCGATGGTCATAAAAGTATTGTTGATCCATCGGTAGTAGCAGAAACTGCAACCGATGGTGCACCCGATGATAATGTCGCCGTCCCAGGTGTACCGGCGCTTGTAGAAGAAAGCCGGTTTCACCGGGCGGCCGGGCCAACCAGGTAGGGTGCCGCCGAGCAGAAGATGCTCCCCGTTAACGACTTCCGAAGAAATCACGGGAAGTTCCTCATAACTTTTCTTCATTTCTCTCCACCTCCTTTCGCCCCAGAATTGGGGCAACTTTTGATTTCAGTTCACGGCCTCGTCTGACGGCCTCTTCGGGACTTACCCCGAAGGCGCGCATATAAGTAAGGCGGTCCAGCCGGATGTCAGAAGAATCTTCTACCGGCCTACCATCCTTACCATATAACGCGCTGAGGCCGTCGTCTAACATCTGGGCAGCCACGCCATCCTGCCTGGCTGCCTCGCAAACCTCGGGCGGGCATTGGAGCACCTCGGCAATATAGAGCCGAAAAGACGCTTCCTTTTGCACCACCCGAAACCATGCGATAGCAGGGTCAGGTGGCTCCCAGCCGGCTTCAAGCTCCACTTCAAGCCTTGCGCCCTCAATCACTTCCCGAAGGCGCTGCTCAAAGAGGAGCTCTACGCCAAGCTGGCGAGCAAGCCGGCGGGCTTCGCGAAGGTGCCACGCCGCCTGCTCTATCGTGGCCGCCTCGCCATGGAGCACCCAAAAGGCCGGCTTTCCATCACGGACGACGTCCTCGTCTATCAAGTCATCCATGATTTTGAAAGCCCGGCGGAGGTGCTCCACCTGCTCACAGATAAGTTCCACCTCCTCTGGAGTACGCCTTCCAAGCCGGGCTAAGGCCCGAACTTTCTTGGCATAGCTCCCGGAGGTGAAAACCTTTGCCACAAACCGCGGCTGCTCAAAGCTCTTTTGGTAAAAAGCTTCAAGAGCCGTGACTTTTTCTTTCCAATCCATATCAATCACCTCCTTTCACGACTTCCACGCTCGCGGCATAGCCACGAGCCTCGGCAACTTCCCGACTCGCTCGGCAGACAAGTTCTTTCGTGGTCTCAAAAGAATTTGAGACAAAAATCCACGAGAGAAGCTCGTGCAGGCCGGCGATAAATCGCTCGGTGAAGATCAGCCGGCAATGATGAGTCGCCTCATCATAATCAGTCCGACAACCTGTGGTATCAACCACAAAGTCAGCGAACTGAATTACCTCTAAGGCACCCATTTTAGCCAAGATCTCAAGCCTCTGGGTTTCTCCGATCTTATCATCGAAGTCGCCCCGCTTGAAAACCTCAGCCAGCCGGCTCTTCTCCTCCCGCCTAACCTCCACGATGATGACAGGGCGCCGAAGAGCATAACTCACATAGATGATCTGCTCCCGGCTTTTGATCCCGTCAATCACCGCGAAAGTAGCGGGATCTGAGCGGATGCCGGAGCGTTCGAGGAAGGTCCGGGCCACAATCACCTTGTCTTGCGCTTCAACCTCTTCTGTGAAGCGCCGAACCTTGTCCCAGCTATCAGCTGGGGTCATTGGTCCAAGCGCTTCCTCCACCGCAGTGCGCAGGTAAGTTCCCCATTTGTAAACAGAGAACCCGGGCCACCGGGAAAAGAGGTGGCGACAAAGGGTCTTGCCGGCAGCCGGAAGACCTACCAGAGCAATCATATACCGGTTGAGCCGGTATATGTCGCTCGGTGGCTCAATTTCCGGTTTCGGCACCAATCCCTCCTTTGTCAGGAGGTAATCAAGGTGCCGATACCCCAATAGGGATTTGGGGTTGCCAGCATACCTTACCGACCCTTCCACGCCCATCACTCGCAGCTCTTTCTCCAACTTACGTTGAGTCAGAGCTGTAGTGATCCCGCGGTCGAGAATTATTATCTCCTCGTACCGCTGGCGAGAAGGTCGGCTCCACCACTGAACCTCTCGT
>QMSU01000135.1 GCA_003650975.1 Thermoplasmata archaeon | reverse complement strand
CCTCTACAAACATCATGTGCACGACGGCGAGGCATACATCTTTTACATTGACATACGGGCCACGGGAAAGGGATATGAGGAATTCATCGCGAATGTCATGGAGGAGGAGCGGATAAACTACGTGAGGGGAAAGGTGGCAAAGATATTCCGCGAGGGCGACGACATTGTGGTGTGGGGCGTGGACACGCTCACCGGAAGAAAGGTGGAGGTGAGGGCCGACTTGGTGGTGCTCGCCATGGCACTGGTGGGCAAGGAGACCACAAGGGATGTGGCAAAACTGTTCAAGGTGGCCGTGGACGAGGGAATCTTCCTCAAGGAGGCACATCCGAAACTCAAACCTGTTGAGGCATTGAGCAGGGGCATCTATTACGCGGGATGCGCCCAGGCCCCGAAGGACATTCCTGCCGCGGTGGCGCAGGCATCTGCCGCTGCCTCCAAGGCACTGGCACTCATTTCAAAGGATGAACTGGAAAAGGACCCGCTCATCGCCGTGGTTGATGAGGAGCACTGCTCGGGGTGCGGCGTGTGTATAAGTGTGTGTCCCTATGGCGCACTCCAGCGGGGGCCTGATGGGAAGGCTCACTGCATCGAAGCGCTCTGTGAGGGATGCGGTACCTGTGCCGCTGCCTGCCCGAGCAACAATATTGAAATGAGAAATTATAGGGACGAACAGATTGAAAAAATGATAGAGGTGATAGTGTGAGTTTTGAACCGAAGATTGTGGCGTTTTTGTGCAACTGGTGTGCCTATGCAGGGGCGGACATGGCGGGTACATCCCGCATAAAGTATCCCGCCAATGTGGTGCCCATACGGGTCATGTGCTCCGGCAGGGTGGACCCTGAATTCGTGCTGGATGCCTTTGAGAAGGGGGCGGACGGCGTGTTCATCGGGGGCTGCCACCCCGGCGACTGCCACTACGTCTCGGGCAATTACCGGACGAGAAAGCGGGTTATCATGATGAAAAAACTCCTTCAGGAAATGGGCATCAACCCGGCGCGACTGCGGCTGGAGTGGGTGTCCGCAACGGAGGGCAAGAAGTTTGCCACGGTCATAGAGGAGTTTGTGAACGAGATAAAGGAACTCGGTCCGTCCCCGGAGGGTGAGTGAAATGGCAAAGATTGCGATGTACTGGGGTGCGGGATGCGGCGGCTGCGATGTGTCGCTTCTGGGAATTCATGAGGCACTGCTGGATCTGCTGGACGTGCTGGAGATAGTATTCTGGCCGTGCGCCACCGACTTCAAATATGAGGATCTGGAAAAGATGAAGGATAAAAGCATCGATGTGGCCTTCTATAACGGGGCCATTCGCACCGAGGAAAACGAGCACATTGCCAAACTTCTGCGCAAGAAGGCAAAGCTGCTTGTGGCCTACGGCTCGTGCGCATCCAAGGGATGTGTCATCGGCCTTGCCAATCTTTCAACAAAGGAGGATATTTTCGATGCTGCCTACCTGCACAATGAATCCACAAAAAATCCCGATGGCATCGTTCCTCAGGAAAAGGCGGGGGATCTGGAACTCCCCGCAATCCTGCCGTATCTCAAAACACTTGACCAGGTGGTGGAGGTGGATGCCGTCATACCGGGATGTCCCCCTCCCACGCCGGTGCTGGTGGAGGCGCTCAACGCCCTTCTGGAGGGAAAGACCACCTTTGGAAAGGAGGTTGCTCTCTGCGATGAGTGCCCGAGAAAGGACACCAAACCAGATAAAATAGAAATCACGAAATTTTACCGCTGGCACGAGAAGGAGGACAACGGCGACTGTTTCCTGGCGCAGAACATGATATGCATGGGTCCCGCCACCCGTGCGGGCTGCGGCGGCGAGTGCATTGCTGCCAATATTCCCTGCACCGGATGCATGGGCACCGTTTCGCGGGTGAAGGACCAGGGAGCATCCATGATGTCTGCCATTGCCTCGCTCATGGAGGAGGAAATGGACGAGGAGAAGGAAAGGGAACTCATTGCAAGCATCCATGACATGGTGGGGACGTTCTATAAATATTCGGCTGCACGGCTGTTGCCAAAAGGGAGGTTGAAAGATGAAAGTTAGTATTGACCCCATAACCCGACTTGAGGGACACGGGAGAATAGAGATATTTCTGAACGACAAGGGCAACGTTGACCGCGCCTACATGCAGATACCGGAGCTGAGGGGCTTCGAGCAGTTCTGCCGCGGGAGAAAGGCGGAGGACATGCCCATCATCACCGCCCGCATATGCGGCGTCTGCCCGGAGGCGCACCATGTGGCAGCGGCAAAGGCGCTTGACCGTGCATTCCATGCGGAGCCGCCGGAGACGGCAAAGAAACTGAGGGAATTGCTCTACAACGCCTACTATTTCTACGACCACTGCCTGCATCTCTACTATCTGGGCGGCATTGACGTGCTGCTGGGAGACGTGCCGAAGGAGGAACGGAATGTCATCGGACTCATCAGAAAATTCGGCCTGGAAGTGGGAAAGGAGGTTATCAAGCATCGCCGCTATGCCATGGAGATTGTCAAAACCCTCGGCGGACGGGAGATTCATCCCGTATCATCCATTCCGGGCGGCGTGAGCAAGGGACTCACCGAGGAGGAGCGGGCTGACATAGAGAAAAAGGCGGAGGAATGCATTGATTTTGCCACCACCACCATGAACATATTCAAGGAGGTATTCGGAAGCAAGCGGTGGAATGAGATGCTCGGCCTTGACTCGATGCAGACCTACTACATGGGTATGGTGGACAAGAAAAACCGCGCCAATTACTACGACGGGGACATCCGTGTGGTGTCGCCCGACGGCAAGGAATTTGCGAAGATAAAGCCCGATGACATTTTCAAGTATGTGGAGGAAACCGTGGAGGAGTGGACCTACGTGAAGTTCCCCTATCTCAAAAAGGTGGGATGGAAGGGATTCACCGACGGCATGGAGAGCGGCATCTACCGGGTGGGCCCCCTCGGGAGGCTGAATGTGGCAGATGGCATGAACACCAAGCTGGCCATGAAGGAATTCACCGAATTCAAAAAGAACGGTCCCGTGCACGAAACCTTCGGCTACTACCAGGCCCGTCTCATCGAAATGCTCAATGCCGCAGAACGCATGTATGAACTGTCACGGGACAGCGGCATCACCGGAACCGACCTGCGAACCATGCCAGGAGAGCCGGGAGATGGCATAGGTGTCGTGGAGGCGGCCCGGGGCACGCTCATCCATCATTACAAACTCGATAAAAACGGGCTGGTGGAGGAGGTAAACCTCATTGTTGCCACCACCAACAACAACGCGGCCATCAACATGAGCGTCGCCAATGCGGCGCGAAAGGTCATAAAGAAGGGGAAGGTGGATGACATTCTGCTCAACAAGGTGGAATCCGCCTTCAGATGCTATGACCCCTGCCTTGCCTGTGCCTCCCATGCGCTGGGCGAGACGCCGCTGGTGGCGAACATTCACTGGAAGGGAAAGGTGTACAAGAGGCTGGAAAAAAATGTCTAGTGTGATTGTGGGCGTGGGAAACCCGTTGCTGGGAGACGATGCGGTGGGACTTGCGGTGGTCCAGCGGTTGAAGGGGCGGGTGAACGCTGAGGTGAAGCAGGCCATTGCCGGCGGGCTGGAACTGGCCGAAATGATTGTGGGGTATGACTTTGCCCTCATAGTTGATGCCTTCCACGGCGAGGGGGTGCAGGAAATTGATGTCGACCGGTATCAGGAAACGGTGGCGAACCATGACATCTCGTTTCCCGCTGCCTACACCATGCTTTCCCGGTATGTCCGCATGCCAAGGGTTCGGGTGCTGGGTATAGGCGTTGACCACATGGATATCAGCGAGGAACTTTCCGAGAAGGTGCGCATTTTCATTCCCGTGGCGGTGAAAAAGGCGAAGACCATTCTGGAGGAGGAAAATGGACATATTATCTAGAGTGGAGGAGTTATCCGGTGAGAATCTGTATGCCTGCTACCAGTGTGGAAAATGCTCTGCGGGATGCCCCATGGTGGGAGAAATGGATTTACTCCCGAACCAGGTGATTGTGCTTGTCATCAGGGGAGACGAAGGATTACTTGAAGCAAACACACCCTGGGTGTGCGCCCAGTGCTACCAGTGCGGCGTGCGATGTCCAAAGGAGGTGGATATCACCAAAATTATGGAGGCGATTCGCCTGATAACGCTGCGGAAAAATGAGGATCACATACGGCTGGAGAAAATGAGAAAGAATCTCCCGCAGATAGCGGTGGTGAGTGCCACCCGCAAATATACGGGGTGACATACATGGAAATGGCCTACTATCCCGGATGTACACTCAAGACAAATGCCAAAACCTTTGAGGATACTGCCCT
>QMSU01000134.1 GCA_003650975.1 Thermoplasmata archaeon | reverse complement strand
ATGGTTAATGCACATCTGATGAACAAAAAGCGGAGTTTGCGGGATGCCTACAGTTCTGCACTCATTGAGCTGGGGCAGGAGAACGAGAATGTGGTGGTACTGGATGCAGACCTGGCGCTCTCCACGAAAACAAAGCGGTTTGGCACGGTGTTCCCTGAGAGATTCTTTGACTGCGGCATTGCAGAGGCGAACATGATGGGAACTGCCGCCGGCCTTGCAAGCTGCGGGAAAATAGTGTTCGTTTCCACCTTTGCTGTGTTTGCCACCGGAAGAAGCTACGATGCCATCCGCCAGTCAATTGCCTATCCGGCACTTAATGTCAAAATAGTTGCCACCCATGCAGGCATATCGGTGGGAGGGGATGGTGCCAGCCACCAGATGCTCGAGGATATTGCACTCATGCGCGTGCTGCCGAACATGACAGTCATTGCACCCGCCGATGCCACTGAAATGGAGGAGGTGGTTCCCGCCATTGCAGCACATGAGGGCCCGTGTTATGTGAGAATAGGGAGAGAATCGGCACCCATTCTCTTTGACACCCACGGCATATTCGCCATCGGGAAGGGTATGGTGCTGCGGGACGGTGACGATGTCACCATAGTGGCGACCGGAACCATGACCGCGGAGGTACTGAGTGCATACGACATGCTCAAAAAGGCAGGCGTTGATGCCCGGATCATCCATATGCCCACCATAAAACCGGTGGATGAAAAACTGCTCAAAAAGGCGGCACGGGAGACCGGCAGAATCCTCACATGCGAGGAGCACTCGGTGATAGGGGGACTGGGCGATGCTGTTGCAGCCGCTCTTTCAGAGAAGCCCGTACCGCTGCTCAAAACAGGGGTCAATGACGTGTTTGGCGAGTCTGGAGAGGCCCGGCAACTCATGGAAAAGTATGGTCTCACGGCAGAGAATATTGTAAAGAGAGTAAAGGAAATGATAAAGACGTGAGGAGGCGCCTACGCACTCTCATTCCATATATTTGCTGTGCAAGAATTCGGAAATGGCTTCCCTGCTATTCTTCAGCGGCATTTCAGCATAACAAATTTTATAAACTCCGTTTCATTGAAATACATAGGGCGTTGTGTGGATCTTACATTCACCGGCTGCAAGGTGGTGAGGCGAGAGATGTAATGGATGTTGTCACGCTCAAAGTATATTAAAAAGTGAGGTGAAAATATGAAAGGTAGAATGGAAAAGAATAGAAATGCGGTTATGTGGTATAGTGGAAAATGGAAGGTAGTGGCACTCTCTGTGCTTCTCATTGCTGCTATTTTTATGATGTTGGGGCAGATTCCAGTTGCCGCATCAGAAAGTGGCGATGCTGGACCTTTCGATGAGTGTGACGCATCTGAACCCGTGGACGGGAGCATGAAGGACACAACCGATTTCACCATATCTAAACACAAAATCACTCCTGAGGAGCTGATGAGGCTGAAAGAGAAAATGGGCACCTATGAGGAGGGAAAAGAATACAACGTGATGATCGGCAACCATGGCACGGGGTTGGCACCCCCCACAGAAGAGGGATGGCAATGGACTGCGGAAAATCTGTATGTGGTGGATGATATTTCCGGCGGAACCCCACGCGCAAGCACCGATAACTCACAGGACATATGGTTCCCTCCCATCGGGAATCAGGATGGGGAAGGGTCATGTGTTTGTTTTGCCGTCGGCTATTACACGAAAACATACCAGGAGGCAAAGGAACACAACTGGGATCTCTCGGACGTGAACTGGGTGGGAGGATACTACGGCTATCCTGATAAGAAACAGGATAAAATCATGAGTCCCGATTTTATTTACCATCAGATTCTTCACTGGTATGGTGGCGGTGACCACGGTTCCACCTATTCTGATGCCATGAATCTTATTCACCAGATAGGGTGCTCCTCCTGGCAGACCATGCCCTACGATCCCACGGATTCAACCTCGTGGCCCTCTGAGGCGGCATGGAGGGAGGCTCCACTGTACCGTGGTGAAACGGGTTACAACATTCAATGGGTGAGTACCGATGCCGATATTAACAATCTCAAGCTGTTTCTCGACAACGATAACCTTGCGGTGATAAGCGTCAATGCCAGCTGGTATGGTGCCATGACGTCAACCGATCTGTGGACAATAGACAACTACAACCCCACCGGCACAAACCATGCAAATACCATTGTGGGATATGATGACAATTTCGGTCCATACACCGAGGGCGGCAATCCCAATACCTACGGGGCCTTCAAGGTGGCAAATTCTTGGGGTCTCGGCCCATGGGGCGGAGGCGGAGACAACAACGGGGATGGGTTCTACTGGATATCCTATGAGGCTATGAAGCAGCGGATTGAGTACTACATGTTCATGGACGATAAGATAGGATACGACCCGGAACTGGTTGCCACCTTTGAGATAAGTCACAACTACCGGACACAGTGTGACATTACGCTCGGTATAGGGAATAAAACGAGTTCCAATGCCACGAAGGCGTTCAACAACTGGAATTATCGAGGTGCACCTGCTCCATTTCCTTCGAATCCCATTGTATTTGACATTACAGAATTCAACACCAGCGTTCCCACCCTTAACCATCAGAATTTCTTCCTGAGAGTATATGATGGTGGAAACACCACCACCGGCGTCATCACCAACTTCACCGTGGAGTACTATCCCACCACATACAACGTGTCGGGTAATGCAGACCGTGTCTCGGTATCAGATGACCCGCCTGTGATAACCCTCCCCGACGCTTACGTGTATGCGGAAACCATGTTGCGCACCGTGAATGAGACTCCAGTGACCGACAAACACAAGGTGGGACCGGTGTACAGCGACCGCTGGGCTCTCATATGCGTCTCGGCAAATGACTTCTTCGACCCCCTGAACCCGGAGATGGATGCCTTCCCGGCGCAGGGGTTGCAGGCATACTATTCGCTCAAGGCTCATGGCTACCAGGATGACCACATCATTTTCATGCTGTGGCATGATGACGATGGCGATCCCGACGTGGTGTTCGGCACCGACACCTATATCACCATATATGGCAGTCACAATGACCTCACCGGACCACCGCCGCAGATAGGCGGACCCAACCAGCCACCCCAGATTGACTTTGACCACACCACGCCCATAGATAAAAATCTGCTGAAACAGCAGTTCCAGTGGCTCGCAGCCAATGTGGGACCGGATGATGACGTGCTCATCTACCTTGTGAATCATGGCAGCAAGAGCGGAGGTGAGGTGTACTTCAATTTTGAGATGCCGGGGAGTCCCAGTGTGAACGGCACCGAAATGCGCACCTGGCTCAGCTGGATTACTGCCAATTGTTCAAGAGTGACATTTCTTTCTGACTTCTGCCACAGTGGCGATTTCAACAAGGATGTGAACACGCCCGCCATGAGCAATGTGGTGTTTGTGTCAGCAGCGGGTGACTGCAACCTTGCCTGGTACTGGATGGACAAAACCATATGGCCGCAGGTTCCCTATGCGGGTTCCTGGTTCTTCCATCCCTTCTGGGAACGGATAAATGGGGGATGGAGCATCGACCAGAGCTATGATTTTGGATGCAATCACACTCCGAAGGCTCATCTGAACAATTTCACCACGGTGAGGGAGATACAGGACCCCTGGATAAATGACACCATCGGCGATGCTGCCACCTATTCACCGGTGGACGAGGAGTGGGTGACATCTGGTACCGTAATTCATCTCAATGCCACCGACGGCGGATTGTGCGCGGTGGGAAGCTACATCATTTATTACAGAATCTGGAATGAGAGTCACGGATGGAGTGACTGGATGCAGGGGGAAATGAATGAAAACGTGAATTTCACTCTCACCGGTGGGGGAACGCATTACATCGAATGGTATGCGGTGGATGACTTGGGCAACACAGAAACCCTCCACAATGAAACCGATTACATACCGGTTGCAAACCAGCCTCCTGTGGCAAACTTCAGTTACCTGCCGCTCCATCCCACCGTTGCGGATACCATTCATTTCACTGACCTATCATCTGACAGTGACGGCACCATTGTCAACTGGACCTGGAACTTCGGTGACGGAAACACCAGTTATCTCCAGAACCCCACCCATCAGTACACCATGGCAGGCACCTACAACGTCACCCTGACGGTGAGGGATGATGACAATGCCACCGATAACATCACCCAGCCCATCACCGTGGCTGCTGCACTCACAGTGGATTATGTGTGCATCACCTTCGGTACAGAAAACGAAATCCCGCCGGGAAACATGTCCACGGGTTTCACCTTCACTATGTATGCCACCGCATTCAACACCTCAACCAAGGGTTCACTGGGCCCCATTCCAGTGAACTGGAGCATTGCCAATTACGGCAGCAATGCGAGCATCAACACGTCATT
>QMSU01000133.1 GCA_003650975.1 Thermoplasmata archaeon | reverse complement strand
TTTCTTGAGAGTGTAGAGAGCGGAAAGGTCAAAGCGGTGGTCACCTCATTTGCCCTTCATTCAATAGCCATTATACTGGAAAAGCTAAAGGGCATAGAAAGCTACCGGCATTTTCTTGAAATCATAACAAATTTCGAAGGGTTAATGACATATTCCACAACGCCACAGGATGAAATAGAAATATGCACTCTCTCCAAGCAACAGAACCTTTCATTCGATGATGCAATGCATTACTACGTCGCCAAAACGTTTGGATCGAAACTCGTAAGTCTCGATGATGATTTTGATAGGACAGATATTATCCGGGTCGTACCACCCCACATCTAACAACGGCTTTCTCATTACTCTTTCTCTTTTTGATAGTCCTTTCCGCGAAGGAAGGCCCTCTCTATCCAGATGATGTCATCCTCGACAAAATACTCGAACCGGTGGGGACCCACCCTGAGCCGGTAGAGGTCGTGCCGTTTCCCTTTCAGCTTCTTTATGTCAGCCCCCTTCCGTGGCGTAAACGGGTCATCGGCCAGTTTTCTCAGGTGTTCTTTCAGGCGTTCCTTTTCCCCGCTTTCATCGAGATATTTTTTGACACGGGGATGAACCCGTATCTCCATCATACCTTGTCCAGTGGGATGTAATCGCCCTTTTCCCGCTGCAATCGCTTCCAACGTTCCTCGAGGAGCCGTTCCATGTCGAGTTCCTCGAAATAATCCATGAGACGGTCAATGATATCATCGTACGATTCCCCTTTGTGGCCGAAGCGCTTCAGCCGTTCCCGTGTTGCAACCTTAATCTGGATGGTGGTTGGCATGATATCAGTACCATTAACTATACGATGCATATAAAATTTATGCATAACTATAGCGAAGGCCCAGCCATGCCACAAAAGGGACTCAATCAGAATTGGCATGCACCGGATTACTGATTGTCCTCTTTTTCTCCCTCCGTGTATTTCTCGAGCATCCGTATGGCCGAGGCGGTGTGATTCCGTATGTTCTTTGCCGCCTCCTTGATGCTCTCCCGGTCGGTGATGTCCATGGCCCTGATGTAGAGGAGAATCCCCAGGTGCCACTGCTGGTATATCATCTCCGCCTGGCCCGCATCCGAATTGACTTTCTGGATTTTCTTGATGGGCTGGAGAAGCAGCAGCGCGACGAAGGTTGTCCCGCCGGCCGCACCGAAACCGAGGGTTCCCAGCGTTTCATCGAGTTTTCCTGCCCCGATGCCGGTGGCAATGGCGAGGATGAGGAAAAACAGTCCCACGGTGAAAAGAGCGAGCGACTGGGCGTACACGATGTATTTCGCCCGCTGCAGCTCCATGCACATATTCGTTATGCGTTTTTTCAGGTCGGGAAGCTCGCCATCCACCACGCGCAGTATGGTATGGTTCACCTCCTCATTGGCACGGTCCCTGTCAAATTCCCCCTTTGTCATATGTTACAATCTGCCACCCGTATTTTTCCTTTGCTGTTTTCCAAGAATCAGAACCCATTTATACGCAAAACCATTTAATTCCATGATTTGTCCCCTCGATTTTCGCTACGGGAGACTAGAACTAAAGCACCTGTTCAGCGAGGAGCAGAGACTTGCCTACCTGCTGAAGGTGGAGGCGGCGCTCGCACGGGCCCATGCACGTGCGGGAACCATTCCGGAGGAGGCCGCCCGCGAGATAGCGGAGAAGGCAACGCCGGAGCATGTGAAACTTGAACGGGTGAAGGAGATCGAGCGCGAGATAAAACACGACGTGATGGCGGTGGTGCGTGCACTTTCCGAGCAGTGCGAGCACGGACGGTATGTGCACCTGGGGGCCACCTCATACGACATTGTTGATACGGCCAATGCCCTGCAGATGAGGGATGCGTTATCCATGATTGAAGAATCAATGAAAACGCTGCTCGGAAACATGGTGAAACTTGCAGAGCGCCACAGGGATACCATCATGCTGGGACGCACCCACGGGCAGTATGCCCTTCCCGTCACCTTCGGGCTGAAGATGGCCGTCTATGCCATGGAACTTGTCCGCCACCTGAAAAGGCTCTCGCAGGTAGAGGACGAGATTTCCGTGGGAAAGATGTCGGGTGCCGTGGGCACGGGGGCCGCCTTCGGCGACACATTCTTTGATGTGCAGAATCATGTGATGGAGGAGCTGGGGCTTGCCGCGGAGATTCCCGCCACACAGATTGTGGGGAGGGACAGATATGTCTCGCTCTTCTCGTTTTTGGCAAACCTTGCCACATCCCTCGAGAAGTGGGCAACGGAAGTCCGCAACCTCCAGAGAAGCGAGATAGGAGAGGTGGAGGAGTTCTTCGGGGAACGGCAGGTGGGGTCCTCGACCATGCCCCATAAAAGGAATCCCATCACCTGCGAGCAGATATGCGGGCTTGCGCGGGTGGTGCGGAGCACCCTCCTTCCTGCCTGGGAGAATGCCATCCAGTGGCATGAAAGAGATCTGTGCAACTCGTCGGCGGAGCGGTTCATCATCCCCCATGCACTGGTGCTCACCGACTGGATTGTCACACAGATGGGGAAGGTGTTCTCCACGCTGAAGGTTTATCCTGAGAGAATGAAGGAAAACATCGAGCGGAGCAACGGACTCATTTTCGCCGAGGCGGTGATGATGAAACTCACGGAGAAGGGGATGAGCCGCCAGGAGGCGCACGAACTCATGCGGCGGTATGCCATGGAGGCAAAGGAGCGCAATGTGCACTTAAAGGACATTCTAAAGAAGCAGAAGGAGATGGTGGAGCGGCTGGGGGATATGGATGAGCTGTTCGATGCCGCATCATATGTGGGGAAGGCCAGGGAACTGGTCGGGTTAGCTCTGGAGAAGATACAGCACGATTTCCCTGACATCAACGTTTAGGGTGTCCAGGAAGTCAAGAATCTCGTAGGTTTCCTGAAAGTCAAACTGGTTCAGAAAGAGGGCCTGGAGCCCCAGTTTCTGGTATCCCTGGCTGAAGGATGAGGCGTCAAATGTGTTTCCGCCATCAGAGTCAATCAGCGCCGCCATGCCCAGAAGCGATGAGGAGGCCTGGGAAAAGTGGCGGGCAGTGTAGGAATCCTCACCCATGAAATCGAAGAGCACGGCAATGCCTGACTGTTCCCCGTAGCCCTGGGAAAAATCACCCGCCTGGTAAAAATCATCGCCGGCACCATTCACCAGAACCGCCATTCCCCTCTTGGGGAACCCCTTGGCGTATGCCTGCGAGCAGTCGCCTGCAATAAATGAATCATCGCCGTAACAGTCAATGAGGAGCGCAAATCCTCCCACGCTGCATCCCTGGGAATGGGTGGAGGCATTGTAAATGTCATCTCCCTGCACGTCCAAAAGGATGGAGGTCCCACCCTGTGCATAGCACTGTGTGTAATCTCCCCCTGCATAGAGGTCATTTCCCTCCATGTCAATCATGGCGGTGATGCCCAGTTCGTATGAGGTACCAACCCTTCCCAGGTAGGAATCATTTCCGGTGAGGTCGAGAAGGGTGGTGGTGCCCGCTGCAGATGAGGGGAAATCATGGTAGGTATCGCTTCCCGAAAGGTCGAACACCGGCGTGATGCCGGAAATCCCCGTCTGGTTCCGGTACGTATCGTTCCCCGAGATATCCAGTACAAATGAATTACTCCGCTCCATGTACACATCATCGCCGCCGAAATCGATGATAAAGGTGTGATTGCCATTGTAGACGCCGTTGCCCGGACCGCCGAAGATGATAATCCCGTATGGGTCTGTTGCGGTTTCGTTCACGCTGGCGTTCATCAGCACCGGGGCCGTTTTTCTCACAAAACTGAAAAGGGAATACACGCCCTCCAGCTGCTGGGCCCTGCTCTTTCCGGTGAGGGCGCTCGCGTACGAGAACATGAGAAGGGCGATGGCCATGGATTCCTCATCGGTGAAATTCAGCGATGCCACAAAGTCGTCCAGGGCGCTTTCGTTGTAGGCCATGTGACGTGCCTCATACAGCATTTCCATGGAGTCCCTGAGGGGGTCCGCCCCGCCTCCTGCATAGGCCACATTGCCGGTGGCAATGACAAGCTCCTGCACCACGTTGGCATCCTGGAAGAAATGCATTCCGTCTATTCTCTTCTGGAGGGAAAACAGAAATCCGATGACATCCTCCTTTGAGGGAAGGACCGGTGAGGAATCCCCCGCCTTTTCCGAGTGGTTCAACGGGAGCAAAAGAAGAACGGTGAGCGCGATGACCATGAATTTTTTCATTTCATGTAAAATTTCTCTGCCTATTTAGTCTTTGTTGTTTAGCTTACCGGACTCGGAGTGAAGCTCAGAATGAAGATGATGAGCGCCACCACGGCGAGCAGTTTTCTCCTGGTATCAAGGGGCATGTACTCATTCAGCGGCGGGGGGTGCTGGGTTCCTATGAGAAACACCAGAAGCAGAAGCAG
>QMSU01000132.1 GCA_003650975.1 Thermoplasmata archaeon | reverse complement strand
GATATCGTAATCCGGGTCCTTTGCCCTGATGTTGATGACGGCTTCCAGCGCTCCCATGGCAGCGAAATCCCAGCAGCTTCCGCATGCCCCCTGACTTTTCGGGGTGGTGGTCCAGTCGCCGGTGATGTTATCGTATGTGGCCCATCGCCAGTTCCAGCGGGGTGGAATGTCGGTGATGGAAACATGCCCTTCCCTCTCATTCTCCACATCATATGCATCCATGGAAATGCATCCGGTGGTGTGTGAAAACGTGCCGGGTGACTGGGTGCACCACGATGACGTCGTGGGAAGGCCGCAGGATTTCCATGCGGAAAGCCCCCCTCGCAATCCCCATACCCTTTCAAATCCATTTTTCAGGAGCAGTTCCACCGCATCCGCGGTGGCTGCATCATCAGCACCATACACCAGAATATTCATCTCCCGGTATATGTCGAGAGCATCAAACAGGCACTCACTGCATTCCGCAGGCGGAACAGAGAGGGCATCCTGCACATGTTCTTTCTGATAGGCATCTTTCTCCCGTGTGTCAAATGCCACATATTCCTGCATATGTGCGGCATCGGCTGCGGATATGAAAGGAACATCTGATAATTCCTCTGTCACATCATGATTTTTTATGGCGATGGTTGGCATAATGAGGAACAATGCCACGCATACCGCCGCCACCATTTTGATTCCTGTCATATTCTATTACACCCTACTATGATAATGGGGTTATGATTTAAAAAGTTGCAGGAGAAAATTAAATCAGACTAAGATCTTCCACTTCAACGTTTTCCACTCGTTCCACGCCACCAATTGTTTCGAGCAGTTCATCGGGACTCTGATCGGGCATGATGAGCTGAATAACCAGTGCCACCAGTCCGAATGCGATGGGTCGTTCCTCCGCTTTCACCAGTTGCACATATTCAGGAATGACTCCTAGAACACGCTCCTTGAGTGCTTCCATGTCAATGCCCGCCTCATCGGGCATTATCCTCACCGTGAGTGCCACCTTTCCCATGGTATCACGGCCCCTCGAATCCACATTCCGGACATTTGTATGGTGCTGACTGATTTCTGCAGACAGCGCATCGCTTTATGGTATAGTCACATTCAGGACAGGGAAACTGCGTGCACCCTTCCGCAGCAAGTCCTCTTCCGCACGTGATGCATCTACCTTCAATCATTGCTAAGGTATGGGAAAGATATATTTAAACTTTTGAGAATGGGGAACGCACGATGTGCGGGTAACTCACGTTACAGAACCATTCTCATCTCCTTTTTTCTTTCACACTGTGGTAGGTGAGGGTGAGTACCATAAATGAAAAGAGGCCCGCCAGCACCAGAGCCACTCCTGCAAAAATGACGGCACTGAGTGGATATGTGACCATATCACTCTCCAGTGACACTTTGCCCACAATCCATGCTCCTCCCACAACGACCACGATACCGACGGCTATGAGAAGCAACCCGAGTTTCCGGTAGTACTGAATTTTCACCAGATAGTCATCTGATGGTATGCCCTCTCCGGGAACCATCCGTTCCTTTTTCATAAAATAAGAAGGGGAAAAGAATTGCCGCATGAAGCGGTTATTCCTTGTACTTGGCGGCTGCACGGGCTATCAGTATCGTCACAATGACCGCAATGATTGTCACTATGATGGCATACGTGAGCATGGGCCCTACCCCTTCCCAGTCATCGCCAAACACCTCCTTCATAATGGCGATAATTGCCTGATTCTAGGCCAGTGCCGCCACCAGCCCAAAGGCAGCGGTCATCAGTGCATCTGTCATCTCCATCACTTCTCCCTTAATTCCCATTTTTTACCTCCAGGATATACAGGTACTCTCCTCTCATATCTCTTTCGAAATTTTTTCGGAATGCGATGATGCCATCCTTTCCTCCTGATATTCACACTCATGAAATTCATATTTTATTTTCCCGTCTCTTGTGCATTTGCCAAAAAATATCCCGTTGTATGGTACAGGATCCTGCTCCCAGTACGGACATCCTTCACATGTGACTACCCTTCTCCTCATGGTACTCACACAGAGATGCACTTTTTAAAGTGTTTGTGTAATCAATTACACATAATCCAGACATGCACTGAAATAACTCAATTTCGTTTTACAAACTTATCTGGTGATACTGTACCGCGTGTGTAGGATCTCTGTAGTCATACAGCTTCAGCATATGGAACATCTTTGCCATGTGTCGCCCGTGCGGCGTAAGGCAGTACTCCCGGCCTTTCTTGGTAATGAGACCATATGACATAAGTTTTTTAAGATGGAATGCTGCCTTTGAGGAATATGTGACATCCAGTTTTTGCACAAACTGTTTGTAGGGGAGTACCGAATGTTTTTCCAGCAAGAGAATAATTTCGCGTCGTATATCGTTTCCCAGTACATCTGCAACCTCCTTTATAAAGGGAATGACCGCTGCATCCTCGGCGAGCTGCGCGATGGTTTCTTCATGCTCCCTTGGATACAGCACGAGGAGACGAAATGCCCCTTTCCCCGCCATGCGATGGAGTCTTGCCATATGTTCCCTCACCGCATTTTTTCCGTATATCGATAAAAGGAGCACCATGCCCGCGTGAATGACCGTGCCCTTTCTGGTATTTTCTGCAAATTTCTTTATCGCACGTTCCAGTTCTTCAATGGTAACGGTCACCCTTCCCCCTGAGGAGAGATGGATGACCCTGTTGGGCGAAATGCCCTTTTCAAACTCATCTCGCTGTGTATCGGTGATCAGAAGCGTTGGCATTCCTGAGCAGAAATCTGTGATCCATGTGATATCAGATTCCCGTGCCGGCGCACGGGCTTCCGGAAGCATCACCACCTTCTCTATAAGACGTGCAAGTTCCTCGGGGTCAAATGGCTTCTGGATGTACTCAGCAGCCCCCAGTTTCATGACCTCGACAGCGGTTTCTGTGTCGCCGTAGCCGGTGATGACAATGACCTTTGAATGGATATTTCTGCCGTGTATCCACCGAAGCACATCCATTCCAGAGAGGCCCGGCATTTTCAGATCGATGATCAGTACCTCATAGTGCCCGGTTTCCAGCATGGAGAGTGCATCTTCGCCTCTCTCTGCAGTATCCACCGTGAAATGTTTGAGTGTGAGGTATTTTTTGAGCTGCGCAAGCAGCGTTGCATTATCGTCAACAATGAGCACGCGCATCTCAGTTCACCCCGGTTGGAAGGTGTACGGTAACGGTGGTTCCCCGGCCCACAGCACTTTTGATGGAAAGAGACCCTCCATGCCTCTCTATAATCCAGTCTGCGATAAAGAGGCCGAGGCCCGTTCCCTCCCCCTTTGGTCTCGTGGTGAAAAAAGGTTTTTTTGCCTCGGCCACCACTGCATCACCCATTCCCACACCGTTATCCGTTATTGTTATCTCCAGGGCATTGTCTGAAACAGAGGAATCGATGACCACGTGATGCATCTTTTTTTGCGGGTCACGGGCCAGCACCGCATTGCTGATGAGATTGGTGAAGGCTTCGAACAGCCGGTATCTGTCGCCCATGATTTCCACAGAAGACACCATCTCATTCTGAATGATGACACCATCCATGGGGTGCATATTGCGCACGCTCTCTATTGCCCTGCTGACAATTTCAGCAACATCAACCTCTGTCATTTCCATCTCTCCCATTCGCGAAAAACCGAGCACTTTTTTTATTATGGAAGATGCATGCTCCACCTCTCTTTTGATGGTGTGCAGGTCATCTTCATACTGTGTTCCCAGCTGGGACAGAAGGAGCTGTGCGGTGATTGCAATATTGGCCAGCGGAGTATTCAGTTCATGCGCCACCACCGCGGCAATGGTGCCCAGTGCCGCCATTTTTTCCTGCTGGGAAAGTTTCTCCTCCATACGTTTCCATTTGGTGAGATCAATGGCAGTGGTTGCCATATACAGGGGAGTGCCTCTTTCATCTTTGATGGTTGTGCCGCTCATGAGCATGGGAAAGACGTGGCCATCCCGATGGGCGTGCCAGACTTCCTCGGCAGTGTATGAACCCTCTTCAACAAGCACATGGTTGAGTGCATAAACTTTCGGAAGCTGTTCCTCATTGTGGAACATACTCAGATTGCGGCCGATGAGTTCGTCCCGCGTGTATCCGTGGATTCTGGCAAAGTAATCATTGACATACAGAAGGGTTCCATCGAGATCTGACATCGCCACACCATAATTTGCACTATCGGCAACTGTTTTGAATTTCCGTATTTCCTCCTCCGCTCTTTTGTGCTCCGTGATGTCACGGCCGAAGGCGATGGAACCGATGGAAGTGCCATCACCATCCACCAGGTTGCGCGAATTCCATGAGATTATCTTCGTGCTCCCGTCCTTGCAGGTGATGGTGGTCTCAAAATTCTCCACCACTTCTCCCTTCTGTATGATGGTAAGGGCCTTTTCCACGATTC
>QMSU01000131.1 GCA_003650975.1 Thermoplasmata archaeon | reverse complement strand
TGAGGCGCACCAGCGCGACGCCGCTGTGCTCGAAGTACTCCAGCCGCACGGTATGTGTGCCCGCGCTCAGGTTCAGCGTCGCGCTCCGATAGCCGCGCATGGGCCGCCAACTGTCAATCACCAGCCGGTTCCACCACACGTGGGCGCTGGCCTTGCCGCCGTGTTCGTAGTACTCGACGACGGCGGTGTGCAACCCGCCTCGTTCGTTGATGCAGCGGACAGACAGCGGATAAACGGATGAGAACGTCCGTCCCCGTCATCGTCGGCTCGGTCGGGGATCGTGGTGGCGGGAGGCCATCCGCTTATCCGTTTCTCATCTGCTGCCCCGGTAAACAAATGCCTTTGTCGTTTCATCTAACCTCCTTGTGGTTGACATGCTCACCGGACTCTCCGGTGACAGGTCTACCCTACCACACTTTTGGAGGTTTGTCATCGTGGAAAACCACCAGTTGAGCTTTTTGGACGGGCCAGTCCTGGCAATTCAAATCGTCGACAGGGGGCATCAAGAAGGTGGGGATTATGACTGGCGACTACGAGAGTTAGACCTTCGTTTTGTTGTAGGGAAACCAACACCCCAATAATCTTAGTTGCTACTTGCTCATCAAGATTCCCGGTGGGTTCATCTGCAAGAATGAGTGGTGGTCGATTGGCCAGAGCTCTGGCAATAGCAACCCGCTGCTGTTCGCCACCGGAAAGCTCTGGTGGATAGTGTGCCTCACGGTGGTCCATTTCCACCCGTCGCAACAGTTCTCGAGCGCGCCGAGTGGCTTCTGCAGCCGTCAATTGACCTGATATCACCATAGGAACTTTGACATTGTCTAGCGCATTGAGAAATGGAATGAGATTGAAGAACTGGAAGACAAATCCAACCGTCGAGTTCCGAAAGCGAGCAAGCTCAAGAGAAGATAGATTAGCCAAGAACCTACCTTGAACTGCAATACTTCCATCGGTGGGACGATCGAGCCCGCCAATCAAGTTAAGTAAGGTGGTTTTCCCGGAACCAGAAGGGCCGGTAACAAGAAAAATCTCTCCTGTGTTGATTGAAAAGGTCAAGTCCTTGAAAACCTGCACTGACCTCCCTGCTGTGTGATAGTGCTTGCTTACACGATCAAGAACGACAATTGGCTGAGTATCCATCTTCTCTCCTTGCTCAATTCGCAGTCCACCTATACCACCTTCTTAATCTGCCAACCGCCATAACCAAACCGCTGAGAAGACACAATGCATTAATAGTTAGCAAGACGAATAGTAGACTAAGCCAATATGGCCAGAAGACGAACGAGCGGCCAGTTAGCAAGGATGATCCAATGACAAGAAAGAACGCCAAAAAAGCGATGGAAGACTGTCTAATCCCTCCTGTGGTCGCCAACAAGCGCAAAATATCTCCCGTTCCCGCGCCCAGTGCCATCAATATCCACATCTCCTTGCTTCGCACCCGCAGATAGGCGCGCCAAAAAAACGCAAACGCCAGAACATAGAGAGCCGGTACGACGAGCAACACCGGAAGTTGGCGTCTGAGTGGCTTCACAAGAGCCACGCGATAAATATCCGCTCTCCGCAGCATGTAGGCAGGAGAGTTTCTGACCTGGTCATCAGCTCGTCGCTGCAGGACAGGCTGGAAACTCAGAATTCGGTTTGATGGTATGGTCCGTTGCCATTGCTGTAAGATATCCGAATTGTTTGCGAGAACAAACGACCTGGTGTTGACAACAGGCAGAAGTATTGGCTGATATACAACCGATATTCTGGCCTGCAAATCTGGGCTCTCCGACACGTTAAATGGCCGCAGTGTCAACTCGTCTCCAGGTTGGACGTCCATCTGTTGGGCAAGGGGCCAAGAAATGGCAACCAGAGGCAGATCGCCCCTGTGCAAATCGTCACGTCGCTGAAGTTGAAATCGCGACGACAAGAAAGAGGCTGTTGGGGATTGCACGTCATCCACCAGTAAAACATGTGTTATCTGAGGTAGGTGATCCGGAGTTTGTGCTTCAATCCCCCTTACGATAAAGACCGGGGCCGGTGCCCGTGCGATGGGTTCGTCGAGGAATCCCTGGCTATCTATGAACGCAATACCCTGAAGATCCCTAAGCGGGAGGTAGTTGAAATAGTACAAATCGAGCAGAAATAAGACACATGTTGCCGTGACCAGCGCCAGGAAGAGAGTCAAGAAAGTAATCCCGACGAAGTGCGCGCCAATTCGCGCCTTGAACTCAGGCCACAGAAACAGACGCACCAGTCCCATATCTTGGCCTGGTCGGAAAGTTCTTCGCATGCCGTTGTCTTATTCCTCGGTCAAGAGCCACGCCAGAGGAGTGCGGCGGTATTTCCTCAACAGTAAAACACATACCACACCCATAATCCCAATCAATGGCACCAGAAACAATCCCATAGTCGTCAGCAAAACCTGTGGAGAAACATATATGAGAAGGCCGTTATTGATGATGAAGGTACTAACTAATGAGCCCGCAGTTGTGGAGATGAGGAAGAAGAACAGGGCTTCAGCAAGCGACAGGCCGATCATGGGTTCGGCAGGCATACCCAGGGCATAAAAAATCGCGAATGGCCTCCTGCGGACGGCATAGTTTCGCCAGAGGACCGTCATGAGTAGCGCGGTATAGACCAAAAGGTTAAGAGGCCAGGTAACCCGGCGCCCACGAGCAGCGGCTTGTTCTTGTATCTGATTTTCCAACGCACGCATCTGAACGATATCCGTGCGCAATCGGTATTCATCATGAGGGTTGGTCTTTCGTAAAAGGGCAAGTGCTTCTTGCGGATTGGTCGTAGCAACATACACGGGGCTATAATACTCGCGGTCGTCGTCGAAGTAACCACCAACAAAGATCCAATCGAGTCCATTGACGATCTCGATCGCAGAAATGGTACAGGATAAGCCTGCATGCGGCATTAGTGTTTCGCTTTCAACGGTGACGACATCGCGCAGCCCAAGGCCGAGTTTCTTGGCCAGCGGATAGGAAATTGACACGGCACACCGGTGTTGGTCTGATTGGATGAGTTCCCCCAGGCGCATTGCGGGATTCCCCAGAGAGGTCTTGTTGAGATCCGCGATGTGTGGTAGGAAAACCAGATTGTAAAAAAGATCGCCATCCCGGTGTGCATCATAGAGTAATCGATTCTCCGAGGAGATCCGGTGCACAGGTTCAACGATGACTGGAACTACCCACTGCGTTGAGGGGAGTGCCTGGAGTTGCTCCAACTGTGAGCGGAAAAGGCGCGCCGCCTCCAAATCATAGGGGGCTTGTGTAAATGGAAGCAGATCGTATGAGAAATAAGCCATAGGCCAAGTGATCTGAAAGTGGAGAAAAGCGCTGACAGCTGCAAGGAAAAGCAGCACCGGAAGACCAAAAAGGAATTTACGCCGGTATTCCTCAGTCAGGTACCGGAAAGCGAGGCTAAGCCACCCTCTAAGGGAAGGCCTACCCTCGTGCCTGGCGCTACTAGAAGAGTGATGAGCCAAGCATAGATGCGACTTCAATGCACGTTGCCTTTCATCTTGCTGGGATTGTCTGGCTTGCTTGTCCTAGGGTACGACCTTAGTCCACATTGTAGCCTCGTCGGACCAACAGCATCCCAAGTCCCCGTACATCAAATTGTAGTCTGCACCTCCAGAGGGAGTTGATCTGGCCTGAGTGTTGAAATCACGGTACCAATCAACACTTCCCATGATAATTCGATCGTACGTATCATAGTGCTTCCAACCGTCAGCGTAGTAGATGTTGACCGAGACATTTCCGCCTGTTGTGTAGATTGTCTGCCAAATGTAGGTGTTAAGATAGGCGTGGTAGCGAACGCGTGCTGGCAGCGGCAGAATGTCTATAGAACCCACATCGTAGGAGACTTCCCCATCGTAAGTCCACCACGAGTTGACCGGTACATCGTGGGGGACGCTGGAGTTCCAGCGTGCGTTGACTGAGGGCCACCAACTGGTCGGTGCAACCCCGCCCTCAAAGTCTGAGGCAAAATCTGAGGGCTTGGCCGTGGGATTGTACGGGGCTGTTAGTGGAGTCAGCTCAACACCTTCGGGAAGTTGCTCGTCTTTCACCTCGACCCCAGGCGGCGGTGGCTCCTGGGCCGCAGCCACCCCGACCCCAGCGCTCACTAGCAGCGCCAACAACACGAACACTGAAACAAACTTCACCTCACGCATTTTCAAACCCCCTGTGGTTGATATTGCTCACCGGACTCTCCGGCGACAGGTTTACTCTACCACACTTTTGGCGGTTTGTCATCGTGGAAAATCACGATTTTCAGATCGTGGATTTCCACGAGTTGTCCGGCAAATGCTTGTGGGCCCACGCCACCGCTTCCAGTCGTGAGGCCACGCCTAATTTGCTCAAGATGCTCGTTACGTGGCACTCTACCGTCCTGATCGTCACGCACAGTCTCTTGGCAAT
>QMSU01000130.1 GCA_003650975.1 Thermoplasmata archaeon | reverse complement strand
TCTTTTCACCTAATAGGATATTATGTTCTAGTATAATAAACTATCGTAAATTAGGACAATACCTCAAATTAGGATGGGACTCTCTTATTTTTTATGATATTTTTTTGAGCTACGAGGTACCCCAAAAATGATTAGGTTTTTATAGAATAAAGCCTAATCTGTATTTACCAAACTAGTGGGGTGCCATTTTTAGAAAGGTTTATATAATCCACTTGCACAAATATAATGGATGATTATCACCCTTGAAGACCTAGCGGTGGCCATCGCCACGAGAGTTGATATAGATATGGAATCTGCGCTGAAGGATGCAAACTTTGTGATGGATCTGTTCGGATTTGAGGATCGGATAATAGATAACATCCTCGAACCTGAAGACAGGCAGCTCTTCTACATTCTCGAGGAGGAAGGAATGCTTCTCACGGAACGGGAGGAGACCACCATTTACGATGGGAGGAGCTGGAGGACACATTACTGGTTTTTGAACAAGGGGACAATCTTAAAATATAAGGAAGAGGAAAAGAGAAAACGAAAGACAAAGGAGAAAACGGACCGGGACACCGCAGAGATATATGACGAGATTCCGGACGAACTCTGGTTCGGGCATTAGACTTTTTCCAGTATTTCCGCCACAATATCTCTGAAACCATCGAAGCCAACGGGACGCGCAATGATACCCTTGGCTCCAGCCTGCTCAAGTTCCTTTGCCCATTCCGTCCCGAAATAGGCGGTGAAACCATACACCACAGTATCGGGATCTACCTCCATAATTCTTCTCGTGGCTTCCACCCCATCAATTCCAGGAAGTTTCAAATCCATGATGACAATATCAGGTTTCTTTCCTTTTTTCACCATTGTTTTAAACTTTTCCACACCCTCCTCCCCGCTGAATGCCTGATGGATCTCCAATTTTAGCGGGGCCAGATATTCCTTTATGAGCTCCTGAATGGGCTCTTCATCCTCGATGACCAACAATCTTGCCATTGTATGTGAAACCGCTGGCCATTTATAAAACTATTTTTTGACCACTGCAAAATAGTTGTCCGCATATTTTTTTGAAGCCTTGGTCGTCCTCCACAGCGTTTCAATGTGCAGTCCCGCCTTCAGAATATCTCTCCTGAATTCCCCCATGCCATAAAGGTGATAAAATCTCGGTACATTCATGCCATCCTTCCTCCATGGTATCAGTATGTCACCATGCTCTCTGGTGGGCCATCGCGTAATGAACTGCCATCGGAAGGCATCCTGCCATTTTGACCATACCGAAATTAGCGCTCTTCCGTCGTGATTGAGAACCCTCTTCAGTTCACAGAGAGCCCGCACCCGATTTTTCCTCCCCCGTATGTTGTGCAATGCGGCAATAAAGAGCGCTGCATCAAAGAGTTCATCAGGAAAGGGGAGGGCGCATGCATCGCCACATACCAGAACCACATTGTGCAATCCGGTGACATTCTCCCGTGCCACCCGAACCATCTCCATTGAAGAATCAATGCCCACCGCAACTCTGCATTTCCTCGCCATGGGGATTAAATGGCGGGCGTTTCCGCACCCGATATCGAGGGCAACACCCCGCATATCTGATATGAAGTCCATGCATTCCTGCCACGCGCTTTTTCTTGTCGCATCAAAACTTCTGGCGATCGCATCCCACTCGTTCATGGTGATAATTTTCATAGGAGCGTATTATAGAAAAGTTTTGGTGGTGGAGATTTTATCCACATTTCAGTGATTGAGCCAAAAAGATTATATACAGGAACTAGTATAAAAATGTTAGCAAAAGGTTAGCAAAATAAAAAGAAAGGAATAAAAAGGTGTATGAGAATGAGATGTATGAATCATTTAGGAAAGAAAGGGGTATCCGAAATTGTCGGTACCGTCCTACTGCTGGCCATAGCGGTAACCGCATTCTCAGTGCTGGCAATCTACGTGTACTCAAATACTTCACCCTCCACTGCCCCACCGGACTTAAATTTAGCCGGATATCTAAACGAGGAACAGCATATCATCATTGAACATAAGGGAGGGGATGATGCCACACTTGAAGAGGTGAGACTAACCATCTGGAAAGGGGAGGTGGACAGCGCCACGTTTTACTTTAATGCCAACGGAGAACTTGTGGGCGATCACGGCACTTTCAGTGGGGATGATGACGGGTACTGGAACCTCGGTGAATACATCGATATAAATGCCACTGCCATTTTCGGGAATATCACACACTGGCAGATAAGTGCGGTGGTGATAGACGATGCGAGCAATTCAATAATTTTCTCTGGAGTGTTGCAATCCGGAATCGTTCGCACTGTGTCACCAGTTGCCAGGTTTACATATAATCCGTGGGATCCAAAAACTCAGGAAATCATGGTTTTCAATGCAAGCCAGAGTTATGATCCCGATGGAGGGCAGATAATCACCTATCAATGGGATTTTGGAGACGGGACCGGATATGCATATGGAATGATAGTCATTCACAGATACACAAACAATGGAACGTACAATGTGACCCTCACCGTTACCGATGATGAGGGAGAGACGGGTACCGCCACAACCGGCAGCGGTATAGGTATTCCCTCACCGGTAAATGTGACGGATAATCAGCCACCGGTAGTAAATTTCACCTGGTCTGTTGACCCCGATGTCGACGGCACACTAAATTTTTTCGCAGTGGTGTCAGACCCGGACGGAAGTATTGCAAATGCATCCTTCGAATGGAATTTCGGTGATGGAAACAGCTCGTCAAGCCAGAACCCGAGCCATACCTATGAAAGAAGCGGAGATTACACGGTAACGCTGATAGTGACTGATGAGGATGGTGGAGTGTCCTCTTACGAAACAACTGTTACTGTGCCAAATATACTTCCGATAGCAGGATTCTCAGTGGATAGGGCAAATATCACCACTGCAAGCTCTGTCACCTTTGATGGAGGATCACCATACTCCTATGACAAAGACGGAACAATAGTGAACTGGACATGGGATTTCGAAAATGACAGTGTAATAGATGCATATGGCTCAACGGTAACCCATCTGTTTTCAGCCACAGGCAACTACACGGTGGTGCTTAATGTGACGGATAATGAAGGTGGCTGGACGGTGTATGCAAAAAACATTACGGTATATTCGCCAGCAGAGGCATCACCACCCAGATTCCTGTTTGTTGATAATACCCCCATAGGGTGGGAAAGCGGCATCGACAATATTCTTTCAGCCTGCGAATCAATCATGCCTGCATCGGACTATTCATGGGGTAAGGCAATAGACCAGTGGACATTCACAGATGACCAATACACTTCCGAGGATTTGAGGGGCGAAAACATCACTGATACGGTCCTCAATCAGTTCGACATTGTTATCTGGAGTACCGGTGACTTCCCGGGAGACGGCGGGGGTGCGAACCAACCGCCATATAATACCATGCCGAATTACTGGAGCACCCCCATGACGGAGGGAGGTGACGATGTTTCTGACCATATGCGGGAGGTTGAACAGCATATGAACGGGAATGCCACTGCCGGAACATTGCTTATGTGCGGTACATATGCAGTGAGGGACCTGCAGAACTACCAGGGCAACGGTGTGACGCAGAGCGAAATAGATCTCGGGAATGTTCTTGGATTGATAGAGCCGAGCGGCGGTATCGATTATGATTCTGACTGGGTACCTTTTTCAGGAAGACTCGGTGATGATTGGTTCAGGGGAGAACCATATACTATTCAGGGCACCATGATAGGTGTTGCCAACACCTCTTCCGGTCAGATAAATATTGCCACATTGAACATCACCTCCCCGATGTATGCATATGGACTGAACAAGCAATCTGATTCAACCTTTGTGTATTCGTTACTGGCGAATACCAGCGCATCTGAGGAAACACTACTTCATGAGGATATGGAAACAGACCCGGGATGGACCACCGGCGGAAGTCAGGATGAATGGGACTGGGGCATATGCAGGGGCGGTCCTGGATTTGCCAATGCCCATAGCGGCAGCAGATGCTATGGGACGGACATGTCTGGTTCTAGTTACAATTATAATAACAATGCTAACTGTTATGTCCGAACGGGTTATATAGATTTAACCAGTGCATCAAGTGCCACACTGGAGTTTTATGACTGGTATGAGATAGAAAACGGATGGGATTATGTCTATCTTCAGGTATATGACGGGAGCTGGCATACCATTGCTTCATTCACCGGCAACCAGCAGAGCTGGACACATAAATCATATGATATTTCCTCATATGTGGGCAGTAACATAAGGATAAGATGGCTGCTTAGTAGCGATAATTCTGTGACGCGCGAAGGTTATTATCTCGATGATGTCTGGGTAAATGCCACTCAGTCGTCCATGCCAGATGCCTACTTTGCCATTGATGCAGCACGCGGGAGAAACAGGAGCATCATATTGGGGTTTGATCTGA
>QMSU01000129.1 GCA_003650975.1 Thermoplasmata archaeon | reverse complement strand
GGATTCAGTTAAAAGAGATAGAGCGCGCGGGTTTAGATGACTTTAAATCTAAGTTAATAAGAAGGTTAAATGACCGTTCATTTTTCTCAGTCTCTCGGCCGGTCTCTATATTAGCACTTTCACTAAAGTATTATTATAGACCTTCAATCCCTACGGGTGGATTCTGGGGGATGTTTGGAGCAGTTTTGTTCTTTGTATCAAGTTTAGCTGCGTTTATAACCCTTAGCACTATTTTAGGAACCGAAGTCTTTCATATGTTTTTCCATGATCTTATTTCCTTGCAAAACAGTATTTTTAGTGTCACTACATTTGTGATTGTAGCAGGTGCAATGATGTTTTTTCTTGCCCAATATCTTTTAAGATATGGTGTAGGAATAGCGATAAGAAATATCGCCTCCCTTTTATATAACTATCCTGTTACAACTCAAGGTCTTCTCTTTACTCTTTTCTACGCAATAACAGGATTGTGGGGGATACCTCAAGGTTTTGCTTGGGGAATTATAATTTTCTTCTCAATACTTAGTCTATTTGAGGAAAAGATAATAAAAAAGGTAGAGGACTTTGAAAGGCGAAAAAATCAGGAGCATCTTGGATTTGCTACTACCCGTTCACGCACGCGTAAGTCAAGAGAGACCTGGACACTTTTAGCTTGTCTTGCAGCTTGGCCTCGCTGGGCAGGAGGTTTCTTCCAGAAATTAATGAGCCCAGTAATGCAGCAAATAGTCGAGTTAGGGCCGTTTTCAATTTTCGCAAAAGAGGGAAGAGCCCATGAAGCACGCTTCTATACCAGTGCAAGGTTAGCAGCGTTATTTATAATTCTTATGCCAATTTCTACTATTTTCGGATTTTCTCCTTTTCAAGGAGTGGTTTTAAAATTGGCTGCAATGGGTATTTATTTCAATCAGGTTCTTGTCTTAATGGGATTGGTTACCTTCCTGAAGGCGCAAGGATTCAACCGTGTGAGCGCAATCATTGGAGCAGGTTTTGGTTTATCAGTTGGTTGGATTCTATGGGGTAGTTTCAATCCTGCTTTATTCTACTTAGGATTCTGGCTAGGAGGCTTTATTAAAGGATTTAGTCGCTGGCTTTATAATCGTGGTTTAGATAGTGTGCGATTTCCAATACAGCTTATTATTCATACCTTAGGTCAGAGATTATATCAAAGTATTAAATTTGAATTAGGAGGAGACAAGACTTATGATTACAGAGGAAGAGATATCAAGTCAGAGTTACGAGCCAAGTATCCAAAGTTCCTTAATATACGGAATATCTGGCTTTGGTATGGTATAGGACTTTATCTTTTATTTCTTGTTTCCTTGACTTTCCAAAGCATATTTACAAATGTATTATTGTTATTTCCATTTCTTATGGTTCCCACAGGAATTCTTGTGGGTCTCTTTGTATCGAATGTGCCAAAAGGGAAAGCAACAAAATGGAGATATGTTGCCCGGCTCGCTGGATGGGCAGTTGGTGCAGGAGTATTATTGGGATTGAGAGAATTAACTATTATAGAAGGAGTTGTTGCGTATGTTCCAGTTTTTGTCCTTGTATTTATTTTCACAGCACTTTTTATGTGGGCATATATAGAAAACTCTGAAAAATTAGATAAATTACCCTCAGGATTAAAATTTCCTGATTCCCTTAAAGACAAAATATCTTATGATGCCCAAAGAAAACTCCTTATTTTTAGAGGAGTCATGTCCAAAGAAGAAAAGAAAAATTTATTAGGCTTATCTGAAGATAAGGCTTACCAAAAGGCCATAGAAAGACTTTTTCAGAAATTTCCGATAAAATTAATAAGGAGAATAACTGAAATAAAACTAATAAGTAAAATAATTGATTATACTAAACAGAGCAAACAAGTTAATGAGCTTACTTCACGCCGTAGAAGAATTATTTCTGATTTTTCTCGTGCATTTGTTCTGTCTCTTTTCTGTCTCAATTGGTTCTTCTGGGTTCCTGTTTATCGTGCTCTTAACATAGAAGGATTTAATGGAGAGATTTACACTATCTTCTTCACTGATATACTTCGGATAATTCTTGCTGTTGTTGGAGGAGTAATTATTCTTCGAGGATTAGGCCGGTTAACCGAATGTATAGAGTCTCGTTATTTTAACAATATGAAGAAAGAAGGACTGCGGGCTTCATATGTTGGTTTATTTAGAGAATTTATAGAGAATTGGCGTGAATGGGATCCTTATACCATTTCGCAAGTTGAAAATCTTTTAACTGAGACATTGAATTGTATTGACCAAAAGGCTCATCGTTATGCTACACAGTGTTTAGAAAAAACAAGAGGAGTAGTGCGCGAAGCCCATACTAACACGCTTGATATTCCTCAAAACCTGAAAGAAAAAACAAGAATATTTTCTGAACTCCACGCCGGAGGTGACCAATTGCGTTCTCCAACATTCCAAGCAGGAGGAGTAGAAAAGGCTACCAACTTACTTATGGAATGGGTCGATTTCTTAGAAGAAAAATTAGGTTCAGATACGATGCAGCTTAGTGGAGTAGGAAAAGATGAGCTTAAAGAATGGCTCGAACTATTAGCTAAAAAGGAAGATGAGCGTAAGATTTCCCTCTGGCATCCTGTGCAATTGGTGATTGATGGAAAATATCATTTCTTTGTTCAAGAGGTAAGAGCCGCAATTTCTAAAGAAGAGAAAGAGATTTTGGATAGCCTTTTAATTCATATTTCAGAAGATGAAGTTGAGCCGATTATGATTGCCTTCCATATGAGAAGATGGATATATAGTATGATGATAGCATCTGGAGGCTGGACATATCCCCAGGCAATTAATCATATGGAGAAGGCATTTACATATCTTAAATATGGCAGGGCAAAAGAAGTAATCTTTCAATTCCTTTCCAATAAATACGCTGACCATGTAGAGAAACCTTCACGCTTATCTTTAAAGGACGAAAAAGACGACCTTGTTCAGCGACTAAAGCTATCATATTTAATTGAGATACTCACTGGTTGCAAAGCACAAATTATACACGATTCGACGCCATTCGGATGGAAATCAGGTTATATGACCGGGATGGATTTAAGCAAAGATTCCCAGGATTTAGAAGCAGTGCATATAACAGACAATAGAAATAATACTGTATACGATTTAGAGACGTTCATGGAAAAAGATGTTGAGTACATGCTCACTTCTCCGAATCTGGTAAATATTATCCCTCGCAGAGATGTATTGAATATAAGAACTATGGTCTCTGAAATGGGTCAATTGGTTGAGGGTGGTCATGGCGCTGCTTTAGATGGTGCTATGATTTTAGGTGGTAAAGCAGGTGAGTCTATTGCTACTGGATGGGCAAATATTATGAGAGTAGCAACTAAACAGGGAATAGATGCTTTCCGTTTCGGTTATCCATTACGACCACTTACACCACGGTATGAGGATAAAGGCTTATATGCTACCAACTTTGGGTTACAAGTTTTCATTCCCCATGGCATTGGAATTTCTGAGGATATTTGGGCATGTGAACAGCAGGCCTACCAATTAATCTCTTCCAAAGGAGCAAAAGAGATTGCTGAGGAAGATGTATTAAATAGGCCGCAATTGCTCAATAACCTAATTGACAAAATTGAAAAGTTACTTCCAGAGGAAGATAAGCACTATCTGGATGCATTTAAACAGAAACAGGAGGTGAAAAGCCTTCTTGGATTAACAAAGAGAGTAAAAGATATAATCGAAAGATTAGAAAGAAACGATTTCTCTGCTGTGGCTGAAATAGATAAGCTTATGGAAGAGTCTAATATTTTTGAGAAATCACAGACTAAAATAAATGAAATTGAGAATAATATCGTGAGTTTAGTAAAGGAATTATCGAAAGCTCTTTCTATAGAAGATAGAAGAAGCAGCATTAGTCAATTAGTAGGAGAAATAGATGAACTAAAAAAGATTATGTATACCCAACTTAAAGTTTTGATTGAAGATAGATTACCTCTCACAAGGATAGAGGCAATGGAAAGGTTTATTGAGTTTAGTTATGTATTTAATAATTTATCCAATGGTAATGTTATGAAATCAGCTTTAGAAAACATAGTTAATGAGTTAAAAATATTAATTTTTGCCGAATCTGTAAGCAATGACGAATTAAAGAGGATAAAAGAAGAATTTCATAGACTTAAAGAATTGGGGGATATTGTAGAAAATATTTTGCACTTTATTGAAGTATTATCTGACGAAGTAAAGACAATGGGAAGAAATATTGTAGATTCCCTGAACACCCAGCTGACCAATCTTGTTACCAATCGTGATAATCCCCAAGAGATAAAGAAGGCAAAGGAAATGATTAGCCGCTACAAAGGCCTCCTTGCCACTATAAAAGATACAAAAGGATTCATTGACAGTCTACCAGAAGAAGTAAAGACAACAGCTCAAGACATCATCGCAGCCCTGAACACCCAGCTGACCAATCTTGT
>QMSU01000128.1 GCA_003650975.1 Thermoplasmata archaeon | reverse complement strand
TCTCTGTTTGACATCCTCAGTGAGATTGTTCCCGTGTGCATCGATGGTGACGGTGAGCGGACCGAAATTTTCCACCTCGAACACCCAGAGTGCCTCTGGCATGCCCAGTTTTTCAAGCCAGAATACCTCCTTCACCCTTTTTATGGCCTCTGCCGCCAGGACAGCTGCCCCTCCGGTGAATGCTGTGTAGATTGCCCCGAATTCCCTGCATGCCATGACTGTTTTTTCGCCCATGCCCCCCTTGCCGATGATGAGGCGGGTTCCGAATCGTTTGATGAAATCGTATTCAAACAGCTCCATCCTGCTGCTGGTGGTGGGGCCTGCGGCGATCACCTCCCATGCATCTCCTTTCTTTCTCACAATGGGGCCACAGTGAAACACCGCAACCTTTGAGAAGTCAACAGGTAGTTCCTTTCCGGCATCAAAGTGCTCGATTGCCTCCTTGTGGGCCTCATCCCTTGCGGTGACAATGGTTCCGGTGATGTACACCACATCTCCTGCCCTGATTTTGAGGATATCCTCCTTTTCCACCGGCAGATTCAGTCTATATTCCATATGTTTCCCTCCTTATCTATTTTCATGGTTTTTCGGCGGTTGGCCCAGCACTGCATGGCTATGGCCACAGGCAGAGAGGCAGGATGACGGTGGGCAACTTCGATATGAATATCCAATATCGTTGTTTTCCCTCCAAGTCCCATTGCTCCAATGCCAAGTTCGTTTATCGCATGGAGCAGTTCTTCCTCCATCGCGGCTATCTCTTTATTTTCGTGCCGTTCCCCCACCTTTCTGAGCAGTGCCCTTTTTGCAAGTTTCATGGCAATATCCGAGCCCCCGCCGATGCCCACGCCGACCGTGGTGGGAGGACACGGGTTGCCGGCTGCTTCAATCATCCAGCCCACCACAAATTCCTTGGTACCCTTCAATCCGACACCCGGTTTGAGCATCTTAAGCGTTGACATGTTTTCGGAGCCTCCCCCCTTTGGCATGACGGTGATGGTGCACCCGTCACCTTCGACGAGGCTCCAGTTGAGATAGGGAATATCCTTTCCGGTATTGTCTCCGCTGTTTTTTCCGGTGAGTACGTCAATGGCGTTGGGACGAAGCGGCACCTCCGTGGTTGCCTTCTTCACCCCCTCAACTATCGCCTCCTTGAGAAGATTCGTATAGGGAAAAGCGGTGCCTACCGTAATGTAAAAAGTCGGCGTTCCTGTATCCTGGCACATTGGTTTTCTTGTGTGCCGTGCAAGTTCAATGTTTTTGAGTACGGCCGCGAGCTGTGTTTTTGCCGGCTCTTCCTCATGAGCTATTGCCTCTTTCAGGGCGTGTTCAACATCATCGGGTAAATCAATGACTGCCCGGGCCATCAGATCTGCAATGGCATTGATGAGTTTCTCCCTCATGGGTCATGTGAATGAATCGCAATTTAAAAATATGATGGTCGGAAGCACTGGCTGTACACATAAATGAAAGAAGCGAAAATGAAGCAGAATACGCCATATCAAAGTTTTCCTACCTCCTCCTGGATGCGTTCCCCGTTATCATAAGGTTTCAGGTGGCTCATTTCTTCTTTCATATATCGGAAAAAATCTACATAAAAAAAGAAGATCGGAAGGATAGACCCAAAAAAGCATCTACTTGGGAGGGGATGGGATGCATTTTGCTACCAGCCTATCCTTCCTGAAAAATATAGCGAGCTTTGATATTTATTTATTTCGTTTTTTCCGTGGAAAAGGGGCCGTTTACCTGCATTATAAAAATTTGGGAAGGTATATATGGAATATTGTCCCGTGCATCGGTTTTTTCTTTGTTTCCACCTCAATGTTCCCCCCATAGGACTCAACAAGCTTTTTCACCAGATAGAGGCCCAGCCCGCTTCCCGCACTTTGCTTGCCCTTCACCCTTGGTTCGAACAGTATATCTTTCAGTTCCTGCGGTATACCCTCCCCATCATCTTCTATGATGATTTTATACTGTTTCCCCTCCCTCATGCCCCGGATACGGATGGTGGTGCAGTGTGAATGTATGATGGCGTTGTGGATGATATTGGTGAATACATTTTCTATGAGGGAATTTGCCCGGATAACCCCCTTTATGGGAACATAGTCGATGGTGATACCTCTGTTTTTTGCCTGATGCTCGAGGGTGCGTATCACCTTTGAGATAATATCATCAAGTTTGAGTGCCCCCATGGTCTGCTCGGTGTCGATGCGGCGCAACTTCCGTATCGTGTCGATGAGTTCGCTGCTTGACTGCGCTGCTTTGAGTGCATCGTTCACAAACAGTTCCTGTGCTTCTTCCAGTCCCTCCTCCTTGAGAAGCTCCAGGTTTCCATGGATAACGGTGATTTTGTTGGCGATGTCATGTCGCAAAAGAGAGTTGTAAAATTCCTTTTCCTGCTCTGCCTTGAGTTTTTCTGTGATATCGCGATAGATGGTAAATATTCCCACCTGTTTTCCCTCAATGAAAATGGGAGCCCCAAGAATGGAAACGTCAACATATGAGCCGTCTTTCCTTCTTCTTTTCCCCTCCGCCGTGACAATCTCCCCGTTTATCACCTTGCTGGTGTACATCCTCCCCATCCGGTCATCCTCCCCGAGAACAAAATCATCGAGGTCCTTTCCCCTCAAATCATCAGCGGTGTAGCCAAAGAGGCGGGTAAATGCTGGATTTACATCCAGTACGCGATGCTTTTCATCCATGGAAACAATGGCCTCCGGTGAGCCCTCGAAGAGTGCCTGAAAATAGCTTTTTTGTTTTCTCAGTTCCTCCTCTGCGGTCTTTCTTTCAGTGATATCCAGCATGAGGCTTAAACTGCCGATGAATTTTCCTTCCTTGTACAGTGGTGTGGCCGAAACAAGGAATGTTTTTATTCTGCCGTTCTTTGTGACACAGCGAAGTTCGTATTTACTCGTTTTTCCTTTTCTCCTTTTCCCCACCTCTTTTTTCAGCTTTTCAAGGTCTTCCTCATAGACAATGTCAAAACTCCGTTTTCCCAGCAGTTCCTCTTTTTCATAGCCGAGCAGGCGTGCAAGGGCCTCATTGGCAAACACAATGGTTTCATTCTCATCATCAATGCTTATGCCCTCCTCCGTGGTTTCCACGAGCATGCGGTATTTCTCCTCACTCTCCCTCAGCGCCTCCTCGGCCCTCTTGCGTTCAATGGCCAGTGCCACCTGTCTTGAAACGAATTCTAGCATCTCCCTGTCCCTTTCGGTGTATGACATGCCCTCGGTGTAGCTCTGGACTGCCAGTACACCTATGGTGGCATCCCTTATTTTGAGTGGTACGCCGAGCCAGCACACCGCGTCATGTCCTATACGTTTTATTCCCTCCTTCTCGCGGAGTTCAAATATTTTCTTTTTATCAGCCAGAATCGAGTGTCCGGTCTGGAGCACATGTCCCGTCATACCGTATCTGAGGTTCGAGGGATCCACACTGGTATCATACTCATCCACAAAATAGGGCAGGGAAAATGTTTCGGTATCCTCATCATACAGTGCGATGAAAAAATTCTTTGCTGGCATCAGTTCATCAATGATGTGATGGATTGAGCGGAGGAGTTCCTTAAAGTCCTGCGTCGAGTGCACGGCCTCTGAAATTTTATACGCTGAGGACTGCATTTTTTCCGCCCGTTTTCGTTCCGTAATGTCAAGGAGTTGGGCTACGGTGCGCACATTTCCTTCCGAATCTGTAATGGTGGCAGAGCTTATCTCCACATGCCTTTTCTCTCCATTTTTTGCCACAACCGTGAATTCGTATCTGGAAGGGATCTCCTCCCCTCTCTGCCTGCGGAGATACCGATCTGCAACAAACTCCCTGCTTTCCTCATCGAGAAATTCCCTGAAATCCCGTCCAATGAGTTCTTCTGGGGAATATCCCAGAAGGCGGCAGAATTCATCATTGGCATACACGAAACGGTGCGCATCGTCAACGATGAGAACGCCTCCATGAGAATGTTCCACAACAGAACGGAACAACTCTTCTGATTTGCGGAGATTTTCTTCTGTTTTCTTGCGAGCGGTGATATCCCTCACCACACCCAGTGCATGAGGTTTTCCCGCATACTCCACCTTTTTCATTGAGAGCGATATGAAGATGGGTACGCCGTCCAGCCGTGTGGCCTTTACCTCATATACTCTCTCTAAAAGCTCACCCTTCAGTGCCTTCCGCACATCCTTTTTTATCCTCTGGGCATCTTCCTTCTCCAGCAGGGTGAGCATATTTTTTTCTTTCAATTCCTCAAAGGAGTGGGCGCCGAGAATGCGTAATAATGCATTGTTGGCATATACAAGTTTATAACCGGTGGCCAGAAACATGCCGTCCTGCGAGTGTTCGGCCAGGAGACGGTATTTTTCCTCATCCTGTTTTTTTCCATCGCTCATGGTGGCCCATTCCTGTGAAATATAACAACGTCGCTATTTATCTATTTCGTTTCTGT
>QMSU01000127.1 GCA_003650975.1 Thermoplasmata archaeon | reverse complement strand
CCCCTCAACTATTCATTCGATTACGGCGACTGCCATTTCATCTCGGTCAATTCCTATGACTGGCCCCCTATGAGCAGGATAGGATTCTCATATCTTGTGTTCAACTGGGGAGGATATATCCAGCCGGAGCAGATGAACTGGATCGAGAGGGATTTGCAGGAATATGAGGATGCAGAACTCACCTTCATGATGCTCCACCACAACCCGCTCTGGGACACGGAGAACGATTCTCTGCTTCATAACGGCTATGAAGGTCGTGAGGAGCTGCTCACGCTCATCAAGACTTACGGGGTGGATGCGGTGCTCGCAGGGCATGTGCACTGGGACAACATCACCGTGGAGAACGGAATCGTGTATATCACCACCACCACCTGCGCAAGTGACCATCCCGATGATGCCTACTGGGGATACCGCCTCATTGGTGTTGATAATGGAACAATAACATCCTATAACTACCGGGAGCCATACTATTCAATTCCCTCGTACCGGCTGAATGTCACCTTTGAAAATGAATACCGGGCAACCATACGCAATGACCTTGACATGGACGTGGATGCCCATGTGGTATTCACCCTTCCGGCCGGGGATTACACGGTTGCCAACGGCGGTATACTCATGGAACGAACCGACGGTGAGCATACGGAACTCTATGTGGTGTCACACGTGGATAAACACACAGAAAAAGAGGTGTATGTGGAGTAGCGTCACTCCGCTTCTATCCGGGGAGCGAGCAGGTACACAATCTTAATGGTGCCGTTTGCCATGTCAAGAGACAGTTTCAGCGGGAAGTTATTGCCCAAGTTAAGTGTTCCCTCATCGGTTTTCCCCTTGGCAATCTTGATCATATCGGAGAGGTAATCCAGGGGAAACATGCTCTTCACCTTCTCCCCGCACTTCAGCGTGTAGAGCTGGTCCTTGGTGAGTTTGAGTTCCACCACGTCGGTGTCTCCCTCGGCAATCATCTGGAAGCTCTCCGGGTCGGCAATGAGTTTTATGTGGTCGGAGATGGCCTCTGCTGCACGTATTGCCTGCCATATTTCTGTTATTGGCACACCTATCTCCGCGGGAAGCTCAAGGCTCGGTATCTTGGTATCTGCCATCTCACTCACATCAAGGAGGGCCAGCTTTCTGGTGAGATTGCCCAGATTCACCGTCATTCTTCCCTCATCCTTGGCATAGGTGAATGAGATGGTCTCCTCGCCCGTGGCTATCCTCAAAATGCTCTTCAGTTTTTCAAGATCCACTCCTATCTCCGTGTCCTCATCGCACTCATATTCATCAAATGCCTCCTTATCCAGTTTGAAGTCAATCATGCCCACATGCGCGGGGTCAACCGTTCTCCCATAAATGCCATCGCTGGTGAGCTTGAACTTGGCCTCGTCAACCAGTATGGCAGTCGCATCTATCACCGTCCTGATAAAATCAGCCTTTATCTTTGCTTGGAACATCCTTTAAATAATACCTGTTCTATTTAAAAACATAGTGGTGATGCTCATGTTCATGGATATCGTACGAAAAAGGAAAAGTGTGCGCAATTATACCGATACCCCCATCTCCGATGAGACCTTGCGGGAGATACTCGAGGCTGCCCGTCTGGCTCCCTCCGCCAAAAACCTCCAGGAGTGGAAGTTTATTGTGGTGAGGGATGAGCAGACAAAAAGGGCGCTGGTGGAGGTGGCCAAGGGACAGCGGTTTGTGGGGGACGCAGCAGCGGTTATTGCAGGTGTGGCGACCTACACCACCTACACCATGACGAACGGGGTGCCCGCATGTCACGTTGACCTTGCCATTGCCATGGAACACATTGCCCTTGCCGCAGCAGAAAAGGGCATTGGCACATGCTGGATAGGTGCATTTTATCAGGAGAGAGCAAAGGAGCTTCTGGGTGTTCCCGATGATTGCCTGGTGGTGGCCCTCATGACGCTGGGCTATCCGGAGGAGGAGCTCGTTCCAGAGAAAAAACCCCGGAAGAGCATGGAAGAAATACTTTGCTGGGAGCGTTACTGTTAACATGCAACTCTGGCAGAAGGTGGTGCTGCTGGCCACAGCGGTGTTTCTCGTCGTTACTTTCCTTGTCTGGTGGACAAGCTATGGGGAGATGGAACTCGTCATTATCAACGAGCGTGCCATGGGTGAAAATGAGAGCATCACGGTGAACATCACCATATTGACCATGGAGAAAAAGGAGATTTTCAATGGAAGCTATCAGTTCAATGGAACCGGAAGCATTCACATAGGAAATATCACCAATTTTCTGGGAAACTATCTCATCGTTGCCACTGTGGGGAATGTGAGCGTGGAGCAGAAAATCAAGTACGGCAAATATTTTGAGGTGATGGAGGTTATTGTCACCGATGAGGGCATCGAAATAAAAAATGAGCGAAGCTGTTCCTCGTGCGAGTCCAGCTCAGTTGCCCCCCGTGTGCCGTTGCCGTAAAAATGAACTGAGGGTACCGAGACAGAGGCTGCACCGCTGGAACCGTGATTTTTCATGGGAATTACTGCATCAATGTCTCTGTGCCTACGGGGCAGCAGAATCTTCACGCAATGAAGGGCCGACAACATATTTATACGCAATTAAAATTTAATATCTGTAGGCGGGGGAGTCAGAATAATTTTCTCTCATATGAGTTGCCTCTGTTCTGTATTCTCCTGTCTACACCCCCAAACCTTTTTATTCCATTTTTTTATGCACACTCATGACGGAAATAAAGGACGCGATAGAGGAATTCCATGGGGCAATGAAACTTCTGGGAAAGAACAATCCCGAGACCATGAAGGACTTCAGTAAATTTATGAATTCAGTGCTGAAGGAGGGATACCTTGACACCAAAACAAAGGAACTCATTGCCCTCGGTATGGCCATCACTGCCCGGTGCAAGTACTGCATCGGTATTCATGTGGAAAAATGCCTGGGTGCGGGGGCGAAAAAGGAGGAGATTCTCGAGGCAGCAACGGTTGCCATTCTGATGGGGGGCGGCCCGGCGTTAACCTATGTGGCAGAGGTCAAAAAGGCGCTTGAAGAATTTGAATAATGCAGCTCTACATTTATTTCCTGGGAACCGGAGGCTCATGGCCAAGCGTTCAGAGAAATGTATCCGCCGTGGCCGTAAAGCGCGGCGGGGAGGTCATCCTTTTTGACTGTGGCGAGGGGACGCAGCGGCAGATTCAGCGTTCCCAGCTCAGCTACATGCAGATAAAAAGCATTTTCATCACCCACTATCATGGTGACCACTTCCTCGGGCTGCCGGGATTCATACAGACGCTGCAGTTGAATGACCGCGAGGAGCCGCTGCACATTTACGGTCCAAAGGGAACAAAGAGAATTGTTGAGACCATCATTCGCCTGGGATATTTCAGACCGTCATATGAGATACATGCCCACGAACTGCACCCGGGCGACAGCATTCGCTTTGAGGGGTATTGTGTACGGTGTATTGATGCCTGCCATAACGTGCCCTCTCTGGCCTACTCTCTCGAGGAGGATGTGCGCCCCGGAAAGTTCAACAAGAAGAGGGCGCTGGAGCTGGGGGTGCCGGAGGGACGGTTGTTCAGCCAGCTGCAGCACGGAAAAGAGGTGGAGGTGAACGGCACCGTTGTCACTCCTGACATGGTGCTGGGGCCGCCGCGGCCCGGGAGAAAGATAACCATATCGGGTGACACCAAACCGTGCCCGCAGCTTGTGGAGTTTGCACGGGGAAGCGATGTGTTGATACATGATGCCACCTTTGAGTCCTCGCTTGAGGAAAAGGCACGTGAATATGGCCATTCCACGGCCCGGCAGGCAGCCGAAATTGCACAGAAGGCAGAGGTGGGAACCCTCTTTCTCACCCACATAAGCCCGCGCTACAGGGATGCATCAGTACTGGAAAAGGAGGCACAGGAGATTTTTCCCTCTTCGCATGCTGCCTCTGATTTCATGGAATTTGAGGTGAAATTGAAAAAATGAGGGCGCCTCTTTTTTCCTCAATACGAGGATATTTGTTCCATGCCTTCAGGGCATTCGTGATTTCTTCATTTATCTCCTTTATTATTAACACCATCCTCTATGTCCATGTGAGAATGAATCCAAGCCATGATATTCCTGAATGGATAACCATTGAATATTTTGCATTTCTTTATGCCATTCTCCTCGGCATTGCTCTATTCCTGACTCCATTTCCTTCCATAAAGAATTACAACCTTGCTTTTCTTCTCCGTATGGTAAAAAGCTTTTGCTTAACTGCCGTCATCATACTTCCCTATTACTATTACCTTTTCACTGTGAATGAGGTTTTCAGTTATTACCTCATGGATAATGAATTTCTTGAGAAGGAAACGACAATTTCAATCGCATTTGCTGCCCTTTTATTTGCCATATTCTTCCATTCAGGAAAGCAAAAGAAATATTGAAATATGCATCTCTTTTTCATATGTGGATGGCCCGGGTAGTGTAGCGGTAACATATGGGACTGTGGATCCCCTGTCCCGGGTTCAAAAGGAAACTCATCTGTGGCTTTT
>QMSU01000126.1 GCA_003650975.1 Thermoplasmata archaeon | reverse complement strand
TCGGGATAAATTTTGGCGCGTTTTTTCAGGGTCTATCAATAAGCCAATGTCGTATTTTATACACCGGCGTGCTGATTCCACAAGCAAATTCGTGCTTGCCGCCCCCCCTTGGGGGGCCTTGTACTTTTCGCTTTTCTTGTCTTCGGGATTGATCCTGAAATTACTTGAGACAAAAAGCACAAGAGCGGCCGAAGGCCCGACTTCGTCGGGTCCTTTACTTTTTGTCCTGCGTAATCTCATGCTACGTATCCTCTCGCCTTCGGCATCAACCACAAAGACCCTGAGAATACAAAGAGAGGCAAAAAATGCAAGAGCGGCCAAGACGTGCCCCCATGGCTTGAACACGCTCTTTTTTAGATGAGCCGTTCTGATTATTCCCGATTGACCGGGAAGACTCTTGTTCGGCTCTCAGGCTGTGTCTGTTCGCCGGTCATTCAGGCTGTGCCTTCTTCCCAACGAACTCATAGTGGATGGCATCCTTGGGGCAAATGTTGAGGCAGCGAGTGCAACTAAAGCAGTCGGCAGGAAACGCCTTGCCGGCAACACGATCTTTAGCGGCATCAAGGGGGCAGGCGACGGTGCAGGCGCCGCACTCATTGCAGCGGTCATGGTCGATCTTCACGCGAAAGATGCTCAGTCGCTCGAGAAGCCAACTCATAAAGCCGAAGGGACAAATGAACTGACAGAATGGCCGGTAGAATCCGAATGATACCACGAGCATCACCAGGATAGTTGCACCGACCGAGACCGTTTCGATGTCGAGATTGAACAGGTTGAAGGGGTTCACAAAATGGTAGATAACGAATCCCTTGCGCCCGCCCACGATCCCAAAGAGCAGCAGCAGTGCGACGACAAACAGCGTGCCGCGGAGGATGTTCGATACCATGAATGGAATCTTGCGCTTCTTGAGATTCCTCAGGATCGGGATGTGATAGATGAGTTCCTGCAGTGCGCCAAAGGGGCAGACCCAGCCGCAGATCAGCTTGTTCCCGACGACGGCCAGAATCGCAAAGAAGGCAAAAGCCCCTAACTTCACGGCAATCGACGGGTACAGCCCCACCAGGCTCTTGAAGACCTTGACCGCGCTCTCCATGGGATTGGGCGACTTGCCAAGCGCAAACCCGCCTATCGCCACGGCCAGAACGAGAGCGGCTACGTATGGCCACCGGGGATACCATGTCTTGCGTTCAGTTACAGGTGACCCGTCGGGACGACCCAGCCTGACAAGGTAGACCAATCCGAACAAAGCCAGCGCTGCAATAATGTAATATTTCAGCGTCGCCTCACGGTGGCCCAGGAGATGCTCGATGGCGTGGTCAAGTTCTTCTTGCGTGACACCAAGCGTTTTGACAGGTTTCTTCTTGGACACGTCCAAAGACAAGCCCAATTCGCGCGCAAGGTTCTTGTTTGTGACGTTGATCCGTGGCGCAATCTGCTTGATGCTCATCTCGACAGTGAATTCCGAAGGCGAAATCGGCGCGGCCGCTTCCTGCCGGACCCAGCCAACGGCGACGATCGTGACCATAGCCATTAGGGTAAGGACAAGCCAGACCATCTGCCGACCGGACAGATTGAAGAGTATCTTCACAGGCTCTCTTTCTTTGAAATTCTGAAACCTTATCCGGACCAATCAGGCTGCTTCGTCGAGGGCTATAAGGGCTTCGAGCAGTTTGAGATACCCGTGCTCGCGATCGAGATTCATTGCTTCTCCTGCGGTGCGGACGCGGTTGTTAACCCGGAGGGTATTATACGGAAAATCGGAGAGTCCCTCAACTACGTTCGGGATAAATTTTGGCGCGTTTCCTTGGGGTGCGCTCGCAACCATGATGGTTGCGTTCGGGCCTCCAGAGAACGCTCTCGAACTAGAGAATTTGCCTGCGACTCCTGCCACGCGCCTAATCCTTTTGTTGTTCGGCGTTAAGAGAAAAACCCCGTATGCTTGCGCATCGGGGCTTCCCGTTAAATATTTGGTCGGGGAAGTTCCCCCTTTTTTCTCTGGCTCCCCAGAAGCAACCCTTTTCGTAATTGTTGTCATATTCCAATGTTTGTCAAACGGTTTTGTCATACCCATAGGCTATAATAATTCCAGTGGCTGATTCTAACCTTACATGCATTGGAGATTCCTATGGTCACCAAACAAACAAAAGATAATCTATTGGGAACTATCAAAAGCAAGATTGTCGGCTTGCAGTATTGCGATGCCGGCATTGCGGCAGGCATAACGGTTGATTTTCGACGCCAGCGAGATAATGAATATGACGATAACGCCATCGGCGTTTTTGTTGACGACAACGAACTTGCAGGTTATCTACCACGTCATTGCGTCCGTTGGCTCGCACCGCTCATCGACGCTGGGCAGTTGCGTTTAACAGGCGAAGTCCTTGATGCTGATGATTGCGATTTTGAAGCGCCGCTAGATTTATCTCTGCACATTACCTCCAAAGGGAGTGATATTTTTTCACTTTGCGCGCTGCCCGAAACGGCGAATGCGATGTTGCATAAAATGTTTCTTGGGCTCTATAACGATTTGGAGCAATGCCAATCGCCCGAGGAAATTGCCAAACTCCATACTCTGCTCAAGCCGCTTTGCAAATCCGCCATGTCGCCACAGACACGTCTGCTTTATGAACTCTTGCCCGCGAAATCGCATGCGTTACAAATCCATCAAATTCAGCAGCAGCAAGCAAAACTTCTTGAGCAGCTTCGTTCATTGCCGCTGGGCGAAAATGTGCATTACCGAAATCTGACCATCTTTCCGGTGCTTTGTGACAACAAGAAAACTCGCCCTTATATTCTATTGGATGAATCACTGGACAATCAGGCGGTTGAGCTCACGGAAGTCGATGCCGACGGGGATGTGCCGACGTTAACTCTCATCAATCATTCCTCCAAGCCGGTATTGATTCCAGAGGGTCAGGTGGTCACCGGCGGCAAGCAGAACCGGGTCATCAATATCACCATTTTGGTTGCAGCTGGTGTTGCAACGACGATCCCTGTAAGCTGCGTCGAACGAAGTCGCTGGCGAGATCGGGGACAGCGGTTCCGGACCGCTTGCTATGCACCGCCAAATCTGCGAGCAAGAAAATCGGCGTCGGTTCGCCAATCCCGCCGTGAGAAAGGAACATTTGAAAGTGATCAAGGTCAAGTGTGGGAGGATGTGAAAGCGTGTCTGGATGCGGCAAGTGTTGAATCGGAGACAGAATCACTTACAGAAAGCTATGAGGCGTTGGAATCCAAGACAAAGGAATACTTGGAGAATCTGAAACTGCCGGAAAATTGTTGTGGCGCACTGGTTATGCACGGAGATAAAGTCGTAGGCATGGACGTATTTGACTATCCGGAAACTTTCATAAAAATGTGGCAGCGTCTTGGGGAATCCTATGTTCTTGGCGTTGTGAATCAACCTGAGCAAGAAGCTTGCGAAGAAAACATCGCGCGAAGATTTCTTGTTTCTGTTGCAGAAAAACTTACTCCGGTTGTTCCTGCCCCTGGGATCGGCTGGAGGTTTGAAGTGGATAGCGAAAAAATCGCAGGCGGCTCGCTTGTGTATCAAGATAGCCTTTGCCACGTTTCAGCATTTTATGTGAGTGATTAATCTTTCAGCCGACAATTTTCCTGATTCTCTGAAAACCCTCCACGGGTGCGACCGATCCTGTCGCCCACTTGCTTTATGCTGGGTCTCATGGACTCATTGCATAAGGACGAAAAAACACTACTGTCCGGTTATAAGTCGAATAATGTCAATTGGTTGTCGGAATCACTTATTTTAGTTTTGTAACGGGTCTCCGAAAACGCCTGTAAAATAGGGGTTTTCTCGAAAAGCGTCACGCTCAAAACTTGTAGAATTGTGTAGAGGCTCCACTCGAGGCCGAGTTCTTTCTTGACTATCGCGACCAAGACATACACGGACACGGCAATCCAGATTTGCGTCTTCACGGCGTTCTCCGACGTGCCGTAAAACGCTTTGATTCGCAAGTGCTGTTTGATCCATTTGAAAAAGAGTTCTATGCGCCACCGCGCTTTGTATAGTTGAGCGATGGTCAGTGCGGAAAGGTCGAAGTTGTTGGTGAGGAAGACATATTTCGTATCGGTTTCGGCATCGTAATAGCGAATGCGGCGGAGCGCCTCGGGATAATCTTTCGCCGGGTAAAAACCCGTCAGAACAATCGTCTGGTCGCATTGCAGACCCGTCGATCTGTCAGGGAAACAGCGAAAGGCAAAGGTCGATGGTCGTGGCATCGAGTGCGTAGACTGTATTTTCCAACTCGACGCCAAAGTCGTCGTCGATGTAAAGCCTTCGTGCCCTGGCGATGAGAATTTGGGCGAAGTCGGCATAAATGCGCCAGTCTCGATTTTCGTTTGCATCGGCCAGAGTGCTCTTGGCGATACGGCCGCGAATGCCCATGTGGTAGAGCTTTGACCGCATGGAGCGCAGGCAGACTTGAATGTCGCACAGGCTTTCGCGACAGGTCAATTGTGCAAACGCCATGCATAGAAATTGATCGAGGCACTTGAAATTC
>QMSU01000125.1 GCA_003650975.1 Thermoplasmata archaeon | reverse complement strand
GCAGCAACCCTTTCCGCAGCTGTCGTGCTGGGCATTCCTGAAAGAAAAGCGCTTGAGGCAACACATGCGGCGGAACTCGGTGAAAGGACGGGGCTCGGGGATGCCGTTGCCTCATTTACCGGAGGGATGGAAATACGAAAACAGCCTGGCATTGAGGGAGAGATTGAGAAGGTGCCAAGCAGGAAACGACTACTCATTGCGGTGGTGGACAGGGAAATACGAACGCGGGACATCCTCTCCAGTGATGCTGCCATTGAACGGATAAATGAGGTGGGGAGGGAATGCCTCGATACGTTTATGAGAAACAAATCTGTGGAGCATTTGCTGGATGTTTCTCTGGATTTTTCCCTCAGAAGCGGTCTTGCCGATGAAAGAATGAGAAGAGTTCTCATGGAAGCACGCCGTATCGGGCGGATATCTCTCTGCATGCTTGGTCGCTCTCTTTTTGCCATATACAGCAGAGAGATGAAGAAATTTTTCTCCCGGTACGAACATTACGAATGCGTTATAGACAATGAAGGAGCGAGGGTATTAGCAACCCTTTTCCCGTAGATATTTTTTGAAGCATTCCCGATGCCAGTGTTTTCCGTCCTTTATCAACTCATTTCCCTCTATCTCCTTTTTGCAGTAGGTACACTCTGCCATACATGTATATGAAAGATGATATAAAAGGGTAAAGAATCCATCGATGCCCTTCAGCACAGAATAAAAATGCCTTTTCCGTCTGTTCAGTGAAGGAGGGGGCCTGCAATTCCTGTTTCCAGAAGCGTATCCTTTATCATGCTTCTGAACACTTTAAACCCTATGGAACGGGGTATCACCTTTTTTGCCCCGGCTGCTTTCAGTTGTTTCGTTCTCTCTGTGCCATAGAATGCGGTGAATCCAATGATATTGGCGGACGGATCAACACCAATTATCCTTTTTGTGGCCTCTATGCCATCCATCAGCGGCATGTGAATGTCGATGATAACCATTGCCGGTCTCTGTCCGTTTTCCAGAAGATGCCTGTATTTATGATACCCCTCCTCTCCATTGTATGCAGATACGATTTCAACCCCGAGATGGGCAAGGTAACTCTTTATCAAATCCTGCATGAGTTCATCATCCTCTATGACAAGCACTACATTTTGTAAGCTTTTTGATATCATAATGATATTAAAAGGCTATCAATTATTTAACTTTTTCTGTATGGGATGCAAAAAATGATTATCTATAAATAGCTGGATCGGTTGTTTTTGCATGAAGAGGGCAATAGCCGTTTTCATCATTCTGTCATTGCTGGCCGGGGGATTTGCTGTCGGGTCCAGGGAGGTACAGAAAGAGCGGGATTTTTTGATGGGACTGGTTGCCAACCCGAAGAATCATCCAGATTTCACCATCGAGGATATTGAGGAAGCATATACCATCTCGTCCACATGTGGGGAACTTGCACACCTATGGCTTTCCGTACCATGGTGGGAAGAGGAGGAACAGCTTTCATCGGCATCCACCCAGGCAGTCATAACCCTTATGCGATCCTGCGGTCTTACGCCCATATTTCACACCAATTTCTGGGAGCTGAAGGAAGTTCCGGGGGAAGGCATTGTGCCGAAACTTTCGATACCTCCTGATATGCCCGCAAACACCACGCTTGCCAGTCGGGAATTCAGGGAACGATGGATCTCTCATGTGGAGGAAATCTGCAGGGAGTGGAAACCTGCATTTTACAGTCTAGGAAACGAGGTGGATTTGTTTTATACCTATGAGGCCAATCAACCCGATTTTGATAATTATGTATCTCTTGTGGCGGAATCCTATGATGCGATAAAAGACGTGTCCCCATGCACAAGGGTCATGGTGATATTCAAGATGGAAAACCTCATGGATAAACACTCGTGGTTTTTGATTGACAGATTCCAAAAAGAAAAAATAGATCTTTTTGGCTTCACAAGTTACCCATATATAAATGAAACTTACATGAATGAATACCCCTCAAATCTTCCTCCGGATTACTATGCCGAAATACCCCTCCACACTGGCGAGGTGCCCATTGCATTCACCGAGATAGGGTGGAGCAGCTCTGAAATTGTGAATGGAAATGAGGAAAAACAGGATGCATTCCTTCAGTGGTTCCTCAATGTCACCTATGGAATGCCGGTGGAAATGATATGCTGGCTATTCCTTCATGATATGGCTCCCGCAGGGAAGGAAACAAAGGCAAATGAAATGCTCGGGCTGCGACGGCATGACGGGGAAGAAAAGGCAGTGTGGCAGCGGTGGAGGGCGCTGCATGACATGCCCTGTACCAATACCCTGCCGGAAAAGCCAGAGAAACCATCCGGCGCCCTCACCGGAAAAATAAACACCCCCTATACCTATACCACCTCAACCACCGATGATGATGGCGATTGCCTCTATTACCTCTTCGACTGGGGCGATGGTACGGACAGCGGATGGATTGGTCCATTCCCTTCGGGAGAAATGGCGAATGCCACCCATGAATGGGCAGAGAAGGGAGAATATGCGATAAGGGTGAAGGCAAAGGATCTGTACGGCGAGAGTGGATGGAGTGACGGGCTCTCCATCAGCATGCCGCTGTCACTTCTGAATGGCGCGGTGCTGATAAACCGGCTCATCATCATTTTTGGAAGAACAGTGCTGTACCACGTCCCTTGTTTTAACGGCAATTCCTCTCTGGAAGGATAGCATTTCCTCCCTGTTCAATATGCACTGCCCTGTGGCGAGAAATTCATCGTCCCCGCTCACTATCAATGCCTCATCATAGGGGCGCAACTCTTTTCCGCATTCAACCACAAATTTGGCAAACACATTTTTTCCCTCGCATATGAAGGGAACGGCATCATCTGCAACCACCACTCTCATGGTGGGGGGGCTGAAAAAGGAATGGAGTCTTTTTCCTCCTGCCGCTTTCAGAGAGAAGAATCCATCAGAGGCCCGCATTGATGCCACATGTTCACCGTCGCATATGACATTCCTTATTTTTCCTGTTGATTTTGATTTGATTATTTCCACGTCACCACTGAAAAGAGCCTCTCCTGCCCCCTTTCCAAACTGATAGTTTGCAATGCTCTTTATCTTTCTCACGTCGAAATCTATGCTTCCCTGCCCAAGCTCATCCAGACCGACGATGGGAGGAAGCCTCCGGTAGAATTTCCTTTCGACTTTTTTCGCCTCCTTCAGGGTTTCGGCGTCAACATGCGATGGGAACACTGACTGGGAAATGGGATAAATCTCATCCAGCTCCAGCGGCACGGGACCAAGGGGAGATTCAATGATCACATTTCCCTCCAGCTGTTTCAACCACGCCCTTCTGCTGTAGGGTTTATCAAGTTCTGCAAAGATGACGGTTTTTTCAAAAAACGGTTCATAACGCTCTGTCACCCTCTTCTGCAGCCGGTATACAAGCGGCCGGTGAGCGGAGTATTTCCCCGTGTACAGAAACGCCCGTTTTTTGGAGATGTTCTCCCACTTCTCGAGCCATTTCTTCTCTTTTGCAATGACCTCCAGTGCCTCCAGAAGGGCAGGGTGAACGGTTGCCCTCTGCTCCACCAGCTCCCACAGTGTGCCATGGCGGAGTGCCTGGCGTATCCGCATCATTTCCGCAAATGTCTGCCACAGATTGTGACGGGCAATTGCCTCTGTTCTCTCCTCCTTTTCCATGTGCTTCAGCATGTCCACTGAAGTGGCGCTGCATATGGGGCAGCAGCATGGAAGCTCTTCCAGTTCGCTCAGCCGCACCGTTTTTTCGGCAAAAATGAGGCGGTCATCCTTGGCGTACTTTATATACGAGGCTGAATCAAAAAGGTCGCATCCCAGCGCCACAGCCATGGGGAATATGAGCGGATGGCCCGCCCCGAACAGATGCACCGGCCGTGAGGGCGGCAGTTCCTTCTTGCTTGCGATGATTATTTCCGCGAGGTCTGCATACCTCTGTTTTTCCATCAGCGGTACCACACCTCCTATTGGATGCACATCCGCATCAAGTTTTGCGAGCTTTCTTGCACACTTCCTTCGCAAATCAGCATATGTTCCGCCCTGCACCGTACATGCCAGAAGCATTTCCCCTTTCTCTTCCACGCTTTTTTTGGCCCTTTCGATGGTCGCCTCAACCTCCTCCTTCACCGTTTCATAATCGCCATCCTCTGAAAATATGTCGAGGATGGTACCGATGTCGCTGCCGATGTCCCGCTGAAAACGCACAATATCCATATAGTCAATGGCAGCCCCGTACATGTACATCTGAAAGGAGCCGGAATCGGTCATGATGGGACCGGTGAAATTGAGCAGCGAATGCAGACCCTCTACCAGTGCCCTTTCCCTCAGCGCTTCGTCTCTGTGAATGATGTAGGAATTGGTGATGATGGCCTGCGCCCCCATGGTGCGCATATCCTCCGGATGAACCGGCATGAAATGGGGATTTATCACCGGTAAAATTGTCGGTGTGGCAATGGTTCCGTGGGAGGTGTGCACCACACCGAGGCGCCCGAGGCCGTCCCTCGCCTTTATCTCGAACATTAATCGAATAGAAAAGAGAGATTATAATAGTTTGCTTATCTG
>QMSU01000124.1 GCA_003650975.1 Thermoplasmata archaeon | reverse complement strand
TGCCTTTCTCGCGTTCCCTCTCATTCGATTTCGATGTCCATGAGTTCAGAGTGGTAATGAAGGATACACTCGGGATGGCGGTGGGTGTCAATCTCACACTTCTTATGACAAGCGACGATATGTGCGAGGAAGAGTTCATCACTCCGGTGAAAAAAGGTGATGAGTTCTGTTTCTGCGACCTGCCGGAAGGGGACTATCTGATCATTGCGCGTTACAAGGGATTTGAGGTGAGAAGGGGGGTTTCCATCCCTGCAGAGACCTCCGCTGAACTGGTATTCCCCGCTGAGTACACCGTGAAGGTGCACACATTTGATCGCCGGGGATTTCCCACCAGATCACGCGTGGTCTTCGTGCGCAACGGTGTGGTATGTGATACGGACACGCTGCCACCTGCATCATATGAAATGAGGGTGTATGATGGCAAAAAAATGGTGGCACGGAGAGCAATAAAGGTCTCCAGCGATGCAGCCTATGATGTGGTGACTACCAAGTCAACAATGTATCCGTATGTGGTGCCTGCCCTTGTGGCCATCCTCCTTTTCTTCAGGAGAAAAATCGAGGGATTGTGTGCTCTCATGCTCTCTCTCTCCCTTGTGTTTTCGTGGTGGAGGCTCAGGGGAGGAACCGTCACAGACCTCTACCTCTTCCCGCCGAAGATGATAGAGATGGGCGCATCATCTGGGACCATCGTGTCACTGCCCTCTGTGATGCACATGGCGCTCATGCTGATCCTCGCGCTCTTATGCGCTGCCATCGTGCTCCTGCTGCTGGACAGATATGCGGCATATGCGGTGGTACCCCTGTCGGTTTCGGTGGTGATGTTTGTCATTCTGCTGGTATCCTTTGGAGGGGTGGCGGTGGGCAGCGCCTGGGGAAGCGGTACCGTTGAGGACGTCCATGCCACATGGGGACCGGGATTAGGCTTTTATGCGGCTTTGGTATCATTGATGGTGATAATGAGCAGAATGGTGATAAAATTCAGGGTGAAAACACGTGAAACTTGAAGAGGCGGTGCAGTATGCAGGCGACCTGTTGAAAAGTGTGCCCAAAAACACAAGGGTGAGAATAATAGGGCATGTTGATGCAGACGGCATTGCTGCGGCATCCATTGTCGCCATCGCAGTGGCACGGGCGGGATTTCGATTTCATATTTCCATAAAGAGAACCGAACCCGACCTGGTGGACCAGATAAAAAAGGAGAAAAATGAGTTTGTCATATGTGCCGACATCGGGAGTAGCTATCTCGCACAGATGGAGCAGCTATCCTGCCCGGTAATTGTGCTCGACCATCATCAGTATGAAGAAGATGCCCCTTCCAATGTCATGTTCATCAATGCCCTCCTGTACGGTCTGGACGGGAGCAAGGAAGCATGCGGGTCCAGCGTGGCATATGCATTTGCACTGGCGCTGGATGAACACAACACTGACCTTTCACAGCTTGCCGTTTCGGGCATACTGGGCGATAAACAGCGTTTCGATGGATACAACCGAAAAATTCTTGAGGACGGTATTGCCAAAGGCGTGATTGATGAGCAGGAGGAATACGTGCTCAGAGGAAATAGTCTGAAAGAGGCACTTGAAAATTCACTTGAGCCATATTTTTCTGGATTTTCCAGTGCCACTCCCTTTATTGAACGCCTTGGTCTTCCACTCCATGTGCCCCTTGAGGAACTGGACGATGCGCAGCAAAAAAAACTCCTCTCTGCACTGACACTCAAATTGCTTGAGCAGGGAGTGGACAACATTGAATGGAAAACCATTGGCTACCATGGAAAAAAATATGGTGATCTGCGCGACATCACCTCAAAACTCAATGCATGTGCCCGTTTCAATGAGGCAGGTATGGGCGTGGGAATCTGTCTCGGCGATGAGGCATCACTGAAAAAGGCCCATATGATACAGGAGCGATATCGCGATGAGATACGAAAGGAGATGAGAAAGCTTGAGCAGGAAGAGCCGCACGAGCGAAGCCATTATCTGTATTTTTATACCGACAAACCCTCCCTTTCCGGTGTACTCGCCGGTCTTTCGCTTGCCTATCTTCCCCAGTTTAAGAAAGGAAAACCCGTGTTCGCTCTCGCCGTACGCAACCGGGACAGCCTCATTGACATCTCCTCCCGGGCTGATGACGCCATGGTTGAACAGGGCCTCAATCTGGGGGAGGCACTCAGGCGCGCTGCGGAGAAGGTGGGAGGCATGGGAGGGGGCCATCCAATAGCCGCAGGGGGACGGATTGATCGAAAGCGGGAACAGGAATTTCTCGAAGAGCTGGACCGGGAGCTGGGACCATGAAACAGCTGGTTATCTGCGAGAAACACATTGCGGCACGGCGGATAGCGTACATACTCTCCGGTGGGAAGGCACGACAGGGGCGAATGTACGGAGTGCCCTACTATACATTTGACGATGTGACCGTGGTGGGGCTCCGGGGGCATATCAAAAAGCTGGATTTTCCTGCGGAATATGCACGGTGGAATTCCTCACAGCCCCAGCAGCTGATATACGTGGAACCGGTGAAAAAAGTGGGGGAGAAACATATCGCAAATGCGCTGAAGGCACTCGCCAGGGAGTGCAGCCACGTCATCATCGCCACCGACTATGACAGGGAGGGAGAGCTCATCGGCGCCGAAATTCTTGACCTGCTGCCGCCTGATGTAACGGTAAAACGGGCGCGCTTCAGCGCCATAACGGCACCGGAAATCACCCAGGCATTCAAGCAGGTGGAAGAGGTTAACCATAACCTTGCACGGTCAGCGGAGGCACGCCAGTACATCGATCTGATATGGGGCGCCAGCCTCACCCGCTTCATCTCCCTTGCCTCACACCAGCTGGGGAAGAGCTTCCTCTCGGTGGGGAGGGTGCAATCCCCCACACTTGCGCTCATCGTGAACAGGGAAAAGGAGATACAGGAATTCACACCCACGCCCTTCTGGAAGCTCTCCATCGTGTTCGAAAAGGATGGCATCACATTCGCGGGAGAATATCCAGAAAAAATCCAGGACGAAGAAAAGGCAAAGGAGCTTTATGAAAAGGTGAAGGAGGCAGATGCCGGTACCGTCACCACATACGAGAAACACCTCAGACAGAGCATGCCCCCGCCCCCCTTTGACACCACCACGTTTCTGAAGGAGGCAGCTGCCCGGGGTTTTTCCGCCACACAGGCAATGAAAATTGCCGAGGAACTCTACATGAATGGACTCATCTCCTATCCGAGAACGGACAACACGGTGTATCCGGCACTTCCTTTCAAGAACATTCTCAAAAAACTTGAAAGCGTGTATCCGGAGGAGGTTGCCCTGGTGTTTTCCATGCTCAGGGGCAAACCGGTGTCAGGAAAGAAGGTGAGCAAGGACCATCCGCCCATCCATCCTGTGGGAGCGGCCAAACTCACCGGAGCGCATGCCAAAATTTATGACCTCATTGCACGGCGATTCATGGCCACACTCAGCAAGAATGCCGTTCTGGAGGAAAAGAAGGCGGAGGTGCGGGTTGCCGGTGAACCATTCATGGTGAAGGGCCTCATTATAAAGGAGGAGAACTGGCGGAGGGTGTATCCCACCAGACTTTCGGAAAAAACTGTTCCTGACCTGGAACAGGGAGAGCAACTGCCCATTGTCCAGAGGAAAAAGGTGAAGGACACCACGAAACCGCCCAAACGGTACACCCAGGGAAGTCTCATTGTGGAAATGGAAAAGCTGGGGCTGGGGACCAAATCCACACGTCATGAAATAATCGGCAAGCTGCTCAGCAGGCACTACATACGTGGAAAACAGCTGATACCCACCCCCACAGCCTTCGCCGTCATTGAGGCACTGGAAGAGGGAGCACCCATCATCACAAAACCAGATATGACCGCCCACCTGGAGGATGAGATGGACCGAATTGCCGAGGGAACAAAAACATTCGAGGAGGTGCTCGAGGAGTCACGCCAGATACTTTCAAGGGCATTTGAAATTCTTGAGAAGAACAAACACAAAATAGGAAGACGCATTCAGGAAGCAATTGCCCGGCAGAACCATTTCGGCACCTGCCCCGAATGTGGAAAGGAGATGGTGCTCCGGAAATCCGCCAGAGGAAAACGATTCATCGGCTGCTCCAACTACCCGAAATGCACCAACAGCTATCCGCTCCCGCAGAAGAACAGTGTCTTTTTTGAGGGGGAACAGTGTCCCAAATGTGGCGCACCCATGGTGGTCACCTTCTATAAGGGGAGAAAACAGAAGAGATGCGCAAATATGAACTGCAGTTAGACGCCGCCGCCCTTCCGTTCCTTTGACTTATGCCGGAGCCGTTTGGAGTTGCATCTCCTGCACTTTGTTGCCTTGAGTGGATTTCTGGCGTTGCATTTCATGCATATGAGCTTGTTGAGCATTCGTGCCTCTGCTTCAGGGAAACGGGCCATGACGGTAAAAGAGGGGATATTTATAAATATTTGGTTGCTGGGAATGTTGAAACAGATTATAATGGAAAGAGGGAAAAAGGAATTTTAGCAGCATGTAAATAAATGGATATCTTTCCAGTTGCTGCAATATTGTCACCTTTTTTGGCATGGTAACAACCATGGGGTCTGACCATGGACTTTCTTTG
>QMSU01000123.1 GCA_003650975.1 Thermoplasmata archaeon | reverse complement strand
AGCGCGATGACCATGAATTTTTTCATTTCATGTAAAATTTCTCTGCCTATTTAGTCTTTGTTGTTTAGCTTACCGGACTCGGAGTGAAGCTCTGAATGAAAATGATGAGCGCCACCACGGCGAGCAGTTTTCTCCTGGTATCAAGGGGCATGTACTCATTCAGCGGCGGGGGGTGCTGGGTTCCTATGAGAAACACCAGAAGCAGAAGCAGAAACAGCCAGTTGCCGAACCCGAGAAAGGTGAGCAATGCGAGAAACACGATGGTGGCGAGGCTGGCGTACCGGTGCTTTTCCTTCAGCACCGCCCGGGCCACATGCCCTCCGTCCAGCTGTCCCGCAGGGAGAAGATTGATGGCGGTCACGAGAAGTCCCACCCATCCGGCAAAGGCGGTGGGATGGAGGCTTATGGTGTATCCCGCAGGAACGGAGAACATCACGTGCGAGAAAAGGATAATGAGAAGATTGTCTCCCAGCATCACCGTGCCCTCGGGAATATCCTGCAATGACACCGTGGATGACATGCTGAGCCCCACAATCAGCACCGGTATGGCAACGAGAAAACCGGCGATGGGGCCCGCGATGCCTATGTCCAGAAGGGAGCGCCGATCGGGAATGGGTTCGCGCATGGAGATGAGTGCCCCCATGGTGCCCAGGGGCAGAAAGGGGTTTGGGGGAAGCGGTATGAAGAAGGGCAGGGATGCGGCAACGCCATGTCGCTTTGAGACCACGTAGTGCCCCAGTTCGTGGATGCCCAGTATCGCCATGAGCGGAAGGGAGAAAAACACAAAACCCCTCAGCAGATTTTCACCGTCAAACATGTGGGTGAAGAGGTAGCCGGCGCTGGCGGTTTCCCCCTCCACAAAGAGGATTGCTCCCGAGAGGGTGGTGGTGACCACCGTGGTGACGAGGAGTGCAAGATTGACCCACCGGGGCTTTCCCTTCACGGGAGGACGGTAGGTGATGAATATGAGGTATTCACCGTTTTTTTCCCGGAGAAATGGTATGAAATTGCGCTGCTTCAACTCCTTCCGCAGAAACTCAAATTTCTGCGCCAGCATTTCTTCATCCGGTGGCACCTCGACAAAAAAGGCCATGCCCGCCCCCTCCTGGGCGGTCTCGTACACTCTGAAGTACCGCTCCACCGTTCGTTTCATCTCGTCAATGTTGTTCTCGTCGGGGTATGACTGCCACGACATCGAAGAAAGAAGAAAAGATAATAATAAACCTTTTGATTAAACACATGAAACTTCATGAAATCGGCGAGCGGCGTCTCACCTACGGGGTAACCGACCGATTTTCCATTCCCTTTGACGACTGCGCATGGATGGATGCGGGCGATGACTACCTGCTTGTCACCACCGACATGGTGGGCAGGAAAACCCACTTTCCGGAGGGGGCCACCTTTTATCAGATGGGGTGGTATGCCGTGGCGGTGAATGCGAGCGATATTGCCGCCAAGGGCGGAACGCCCGCGGCATATGTTGCGGCCATGGGTCTTCCCAGAAACCTGGAAGAGCGGGCCTACCGGGAACTGCTGGAGGGAATGGGCGATTGCATGGAGCATCACGGAGGAGTACTTGTGGGGGGCGATACGAAGGAGGCGGATGATATCATCATGGCCATCACCGCACTGGGAAGGGTGAAAAAAAATGAGCTGATGAAACGGAAGGGGGCACGCCCCGGGGACGAGGTGTGGGTGACCGGCACCCTCGGCAGAGGGGGGGCGGCCCTGCTGGAACACGACATGGATGCGCTTCTCATGGTTGAGGCACGGGTAAAGGAGGGCAGGGTGCTGGCCGCATCGGGGAGTGTCACGAGCTGCATGGACCTTTCCGACGGGCTTGCCGCATCACTTCACCAGCTGATGAAAATAAACGCATGTGGATTCAAAATTTATGAGGGTGCACTGCCGGTTGATGGGCGTGCGCAAAAAAGAGAGGATGCACGAGAGCTGGTGCTCTATTACGGCGGAGATTACGAGCTGCTGTTCACTGCCTGCAAGGGGAGCATGGAAGGGTTGAAGCACAGGATGCAGGTAACAAAAATCGGAGAGGTCATGGAAGAGCAGAGGGTTTTGCTCATTGCAGATGGCAGCGAGGAAGAGATGGAGAACCGCGGATACGAACATTTCAGGTGAAACTTGGAAACGCTTTTATGTGAGCCTGTTATAATCTGGTAGTGATAAGAATGCTGCGGAAACAGAAGATGATGAAAAGGAGTTTCATTGTGGGGATACTGATACTTCTTGTGGGTACCGGCATCGTACCCGGCATAAACGGCACAGAACCGCGGATGCTGAGCGTCACGCACACGGTGACATTTTCCGAGGACGAACTCTCCTTCGATACCTTCATGGGGTATGATGTGGTGACACTTGCGGGCTGTGACTTTCTCAACGTTGAGGGAAAGCCCATGCTGCCCGTGAAGTACATTCAGGTTGCACTTCCCTTCGGAATGACTGCAGAACAGGTGCGGGTTGCAGGAACCGGGCAGGTGGCGCTGGACGGCAGCTATAAGGTGTTCCCGGCGCAGCCTCCCAGACGCACGAACGGGGCGGATGATGATGCGGCATTTGTGCCGCCCGATGAGGGAATCTATGGCTCGAAAAATCCCTACCCCGGGGCACTGGTGGAACTGGTTCGCCAGACTGACCTTGCGGGACAGAGCATGGCGGTTATTGCCCTGTATCCGGTGCACTGCATTCCCTTGGAAAGAAGACTTGTGCTGTACACTGAAATTACCTTTGTCATTGAGGGAACATCCGGTTACAAATGCGGCGACTATCTCCCGGAACACGCCTCGCAGAGCGAAAGAAACAGGTATGAGCAGATGGTGAAGGAGATGGTTATCAATCCTGAGGATGTGGCATTGAGCAGAGCCCCTGCAGAACGGACGAAGGATTCATCGCTTCCTTCCGGCGGCCCATACGACCACGTCATCATCACTTCCACTTCATATGAATCATACTGGGAGTCGCTGGTGGAATGGCACACAAAGCGGGGTCTCAGAGATACCGTGGTGAACACAAGCTACATCTACAGCACCTATGCAGGTGCAAGCAACCAGGAACGGATCCGGAATTTCATCATCGATGCCCATGCCACATGGGGCACCCAGTATTTCCTTCTGGCAGGCGAGGGCACCACCGTTCCGTTTGAGTACCGCACATACTACAGCGAGAACACACCCAGCGACCAGTACTATGCCGACTATGACGACGACTGGACATGTGAGGTGTTTGTGGGCAGGGTGACCGCAGAGGGTTCCTCGCAGATCTCCACCTTCATCAACAAACTGCTCTCCTACGAGAAAACCCCTCCCACCACCAATTATCCGCTGGATGTGCTTCTCATCGGCATGGATCTGGACTCGTCCACGCACTGCGAGTATCTCAAGGAGAGCATTGACACCGTCATACCATCGCGCTTCAGTGTCACCAAGGTGTATGACAGCGATGGCGGAAATCACAGAACAGACGTGATTGCCGCGCTCAATGCAGGGCAGCATCTGGTGAACCATGCGGACCACTCATCCTCAACAAGCATGGGAACCGGTGATTTCAATCATGGATGGGCTATCTATAATTGGGATGTGGATTCTCTCGTCAACAATAACCAGCCCTCCATCATCGTTTCAACAGGATGCCATCCCAATGAAATGGACCATAATGACTGCATTGCCGAGCATTTTGTCATCTACAACCCCTCCCAGGCTGGTATTGCCTTCACAGGAAACACCCGGTCCGGATGGTATTACGCCGGAAACCCCTATTCACTCTCCAATGCACTTGATGAGGAATGGTGGAACGGACTCTTCACCCGCGAGGCATATATTCTCGGAGAAACCATCGTGGACAGCAAGCATCATTTCAGTAATGGTGGAAACATACAAAAGCAGTGTGAGTGGACATTCAATCTACTCGGCGAACCTGCCATGCCCATCTGGACTGACACACCGGCAGGCTTTGATGTGACACATCCCTCAGAACTTCCCATGGGACCTTCATCATTCACCGTGCATGTGGAGGAAACAGGAGGGGGAAATGTTGCCAATGCCTATGTGTGCCTATGGAAGGATGGTGACGTGTACATGACAGGCTATACGGATATCAACGGGGATGTGGTGTTTACCCCATCGCCATCCAGCGAGGGGGTCATGTACGTTACAGTGACAAAGCACAACTATCTTCCCTATGAGGGTTCAGCACAGGTGGTGAACATGCCATCCTTTTCATTCACCCTCTACTCCGGATGGAATCTCATCACCATCCCGGTGGAAAATTCATACAATGCATCAGACCTCGCCGCACTCATCCCGGGATGCGAGATGATTGCCTGGTGGAATGCGGCATCTGGTACCTACAGCACTTTCATTGTGGGTGTCACCCCGCCCGGTTCCCCATGGGATTTTACCATTGATAACGGTGTGGGGTACTATGTGAAGGTGGCAGGCGATACCACCGCCACGGTCAATGGCACGTTGATCGGGAGCGTCAGCGTCACACTGTATCCAGGATGGAACACCCTCGGGTGGTGGAAGGACGCAGCCACCACCGCCTCATCGCTTGCGGGCAACATCACCGCCTGCACCATGCT
>QMSU01000122.1 GCA_003650975.1 Thermoplasmata archaeon | reverse complement strand
GGTGATCACCTCAACGCATATCGCCGCCCTCGCAGGACTGCCGGTGGATCAGAAAATCAGAATCTACGTGAAGGCGGTAACGGGGCAGGAGAAGGAGATGGTGTTGGACTCACCCATGTAGGTGGAATCATGAGGGAGAAGGTGGTGGAGAAGGTAATGAAAGCCATGGTAACCGTGGCTGCCATCGCAGGTATCGTGATAATAGAATGCAAGGCAATAGAGTTAGGTATGGACGGGATGATACTCAGCATTGTGATAGCAGCAATCAGTGGGCTTGCAGGATTTAATTTGAGAGATATTTGGAAATCTAAAGTCTAATTGAAATCTGAGAATATCATACATTTTAGAATATTTTATATAAGTATTAAAATTCTACTATCTGGTGAATAATTATGAAAATTATCAAAAGTATTGAGGAACTGGAAAGGTATTTTGTTGATGACGTTGAAAAACTTGTTTACAAGGATGATGGAGGTATAAAAAAGATCGAGTTAATAGATGATGATTTTAAAATTTTATGTGACATCAAAACAGAAAAATCAATTTATGCAAGGGGATCCTTGTACGTTGCGGGATCACTTGAAACTGATGGAGATCTTATTTTTGAAGAAAATGGAAAGGAAGATATTGTTTATATTAAGGTTTTAGGCAATCTCAAGGTGGGGAAAGATTTGATCTCAATTGGGAACGGGGAAGTAAGTGCTTTAGGTGAGATTGATGTCAGTGGTGACATAGAAGTTAACTGGATATTCGGGAGAAATATTACTGCAAAAGGACACATTTCTGTTGGAGGATGTATTTCATCTGATGGGGATATTGTATCAGGGGCTTTTATTGATTGTCAAAATATGATAAGAGCAGATGGAAATATAATCGCTAAAGAATACATAAATATCGATTTTAATAATCAAAAGATTTTTGCAGGATTATGGGACGATTGCGAAGAATCGGCAGGAATGATTTCATGTAAAAAATTGAATGCCACAGTGGGTCATGGAAAAGTTAGAGTTAATCCTGATTAGATATCTAAGTGATTATCTGATTCTGGTAAGGAAACGTGATATAATTTGTTGTGTCGATAACCGAAAAGTTTTTGGATTGATGGAGTCCCTCCCCTCGCTTTTATTTGGGCAATAAATTATTTTATTCCATGGGTGGAAATAATGTTGGAAAGAAGGTTAAATGAAATGGATTTGATGCTCAACATGAATGCACTCAACAATGCGGTGGCCGTGCTCCAGATGGTGGCAGAAGGTGGTAAGAAACCTATGAACATGCGAGAAGCAGTTGAGCTGACAATAAAGATAGCAAAGCAGCTGAGGGCCTGGACAAAGCAGCACGACATCACCATCATGGTGTATGTTGATAAAAAGAAGGATGGCAGAAAACCGGGGGATTACGATGAATTTTTCACTGCCCACGGGTTTGAGCGAAATGAACGGGGCGGCTACTACGCACGGATGAGGCAGTGCGAGTTTGGCACACTTGTGAGCGAGAACAACTGGATCATGCACGCATTCATCATAAAAACAGAGGTTGCCACCGTGCAGGAGGGAAAATGAGAGAGAAAAAGGTGTACATCCGCCCCGAAGATTCACTGGAATTTGTCTACGAAATTATGGACAAATACAAGGATACCGGATCAGCAGACGAGGCAATAGAGAAGCTGAAGCGGGACATGAGAAAAATGATACGCTACTTCAAGGAGGAAAAGTTCGAGAAATTGCAGAGGGAGTTCGGGGTTGAGCCATAACCGTGCCAAAAAACAAAAGAGGTTATAAAGAGGGGAGAGTAATACCATTATGCATCAGTGGAGGGGGAAGAGATGTGCAGTGGCGATGATGCTTGTGGTGGTCATCCTTGGTGTTTCGGGATGCCTCAACCTTGAAGGATACCTCGACGAGGAACACGGGCCATCTTCTTCCACGGGTGAAGGTGCCCTTTCCATTGCCTGCTGGAATCTGCAGGTGTTCGGGCCCACCAAGGCATCCAACGACACCCTGCTCGCCTTCTATGCCGGCACGCTTGATGATTACGACCTCTTTGTGGTGCAGGAAATCCGGGATGCATCGGGAACGGCAATACAGAAACTTGCAGCTAAACTCCCAGAATACCACTACATACTGAGCGAGAGGGCGGGTACCACCGTGAGCAAGGAGCAGTACGCCATTTTCTACAATGATCGCTGCACGCTCATCTCATATCACGATTACACACCCACACACCAGCACGAATTTGAACGCCCTCCCCTCCAGGCCACCTTCACGGCGAACAACTGGACTTTTACCATCTACATCATCCACACAAAGCCGGCCAACGTTTCCGCAGAGCTGGCACACCTTGAAAATCTCACCGGCGAGCCGACAGCAGATACCATTGTCATGGGTGACCTCAATGCCGACGGGAGCTACTACGACGAGGATCACATCCAGCAGTTCACCACGTGGGACTGGGTTATCACCAATACCATGGACACCACCGTTGCAGCAAGCAACAACACCTACGACCGGATCATCATAAATCACGCCGTGGAAAATAACTTCATCAGCGCCGGTGTCATGCGCAACGTCACCCGCGCCCAGAGCGACCATTACATGGTGTACGCCCTCTTCGACCCCCGGGTGCCGTAATGCTTGCCATGTACATCACGGAGATTCCATGAGCTTTTCAATCTCCCGCACGTGCCGTGCTATCTTCCGTCCTTTCTCGGTGAGCCAGTACCACTTCTTCCCCTGGAATTTATCCTCCACTTCCGATGCAATGATGCCCAGACGTTCCAGCTCCTTCAGCCGGTTCTCTATGGATCCCTTTTTCTTCAGCGCACGCTTTATCTGCTCCCCGTACATCCTCTTGTGCTCTGCCAGAAGTCTGAGGATATCTGAGGTGCCCGTCAATCCCACTATCTTTATCACGGTATTCCCAGCGTTATAATACCCCAGAGCATATAAACCTTTCTATTTCCTAAATTATTATGAAATTGGTAAAATTTTTATACCCCGTGTGCATTACTTCATAATACTAAGAATTTAGGATATTGAGAAAATGAATGCCGACCAGGTCATGAATAAGGTGGTGTCCCCCCATGCAGTGTGGCGGCGCATGCGACAGCTCACCGGAAGAAAGATAGAGAAGCGGGCGGTATTCGAGCTGGTTTGCCATGTGGAGCGCCAGATTGACCGCATAATTCTGCGCAGCATGGAAGAGTTCGAGGCATTGAATGAGGCACGGGAAGTTCAGGGTCTCCGCCAAAAGGTGATGATCGATGGAACCTGCGTGGCACATGCCATAAAAAATATGTATTCAGATTCCATTTATATAGTGCCCGAGAAGGGCGGAGGTGATAGGAAAGAAAGTGGAGATGATGAAGAAAGGCATCCGCAATTGAAGAGGAGTGAGGTGTTTGGCTATGGATGAGGGGATATTGGAGCAATACTGGCAATATCTCCGTCGAGAATACCGCAAAGAGAATACGAGAAAAAACTACTACAAATTCGTGAAATATTTCCTTGAATGGCTGTGGAACACCAGACAGAAGACCTATGAGCAGTTGACTCCTGAAGACACCCAGGACTACAAGGCTTTTTGCCTTGAGAACTACAAAACCAACGGCAATGTGGGAAGATTGAACTCAATTAACAACTTCGTCGATAAATTTCTACGTAGACCAGAGCTAAGAATTTCAGTGCCAAACTCAGAATATGTGAATAAGCCTGTACTGAGCCCTGAGGAACTGGAAAGATACAAGAATGCTGCAGAAACACCCCTGGAAAAGCTCATTGTGACATACCAGATGGATGCTTTTCTCAGACCGAGTGATTTCCATAAACTGAAGATTTCTCTGCATGATTGTGACAACCAGATCCTCTACATTGATGATACAAAAACAGGTAACAATTCTGTTATACTAACGCCGAATATGATCAAGGCTTTCAAGGAATATCTCAGATATCGAGTGAAGCCGAGAAGAAAGGAAGATGAGGACAAGCTCATAATTGTTCCACATGGGAGTCATCGTGGACTTCCACCATCTCCAAAATCCGATTTCATATGGAGATGGACAAAAAAGATTGCAGCAAGAGCAGGATTTAAAAGAAATGTGTATCCGTATCTCATCAAACCGAGTGCAATCACGGACGGATTTAATCAGAAAGTGAATCCGAAAATACTCCAGAGACAGGCAAGACATAGAAAGATAGAAACCACATTGCGCTATGATCATACCGCAGACAATATGGTAAAGGAATATTACAATCAGGTGCAGAAATGTCAAAACATAGATGCTATGGATTACAAAGAAAAGGCAAGAGTATGGCTTGATAAACTGCTTGCAGGCGAAATAGACACTAAAACATTTAAAAATGGAATTGATATTCTGTTGCCGAACAGAACCAAAAAAGGTGATGATGTTGCATACCTCTGAGTCAGAGGTCTTGTGCCTTGTCAGAGGTAATGGAACACGGGCTCGTGGTCTAGGGGTTATGACGTCTGCCTCACACGCAGAAGATCGGGAGTTCGATTCTCCCCGAGCCCACTCAGAACGCCAACCCAGAGGATTAAGGCATGAGCCGAGTGGTTAGAAGTGATTGTGCAAACATCACTTTTATATATGCCTTCCTATATTT
>QMSU01000121.1 GCA_003650975.1 Thermoplasmata archaeon | reverse complement strand
GGTTTTGTGAAGGATTATGAGGTGAAATTGAAAAGAAAAGACGGAAAGGTGCTTGACTGCCTTCTCTCAACCACCATGATACAAAGGGGCGATGCCACATACTATCAGGGTGTGATAAGAGATGTAACGCAGCTCAAAGAAACGCAGAGGCAGCTTGACATGTATAATTCTCTTCTCCGTCACGATATAAGCAATAGGAATCAGATTGTCCTGGGGTGCCTGGAACTTCTGAAGGAGGAGGGAAATTTGAATGAGGAGGAGAGAAAACTTGTAGAAAAGGCATATGAACACATGGCAAATTCCCAGCAACTCTTAAAGAAACTTGCCACCATCAACAAGATACAGCAAAAGGAACTCAAAAGGATGAAACTGGCTGACGTACTCCAGTGGGTTGGAGAAAAATACGAGCCACTGGCACATGAGAAGGGGGTGCGCATCACCGTCAATGTAAAAGAGGGATGCGTGATGGCCGATGACCTGCTGGAAAATGTATTCTCGAACATCATAGAAAATGCATTGAAGCACTCGGGCTGCAAGAACATAGAGGTGGATGGCAGAGAGGAAGACGGCATGATGGTGCTTACCATCACTGATGATGGAGAGGGAATAGATGGTGAGATAAAGGGCGACATATTCAAATGGGGGGTAAAAGGAAAGGGGAGCAAGGGCAGCGGACTGGGTCTCCATCTGGTAAAAAGAATAGTGGAGGGTTATGGAGGGACCATCGTGCTGAAGGAAGGAGAGAAGGGAACCACGTTTGAAATACGTCTTCCCTCGTGTTGATTATGAATGGGCAAATATGCCCACCATACTATCATCTCTCTCCATTCTCACGAAGCCGAATCGTTCAAATTGCACCACCTGGCCGTGGGGCACCTCCTCAATATTTTTCTCGGCATATCCTTCCACCGTGGTAAGGCTTTTTTCATTGAATTTCCCGTTTATGTAGAGCAGTGAGGGAACCAGAACGGTGAGAGGCACGTACTCGTCGCTCACCCACTGTATTTTTTCTGTTCCGGGCACCAGTTCATTGCCGGAGAACTCACCATGCAGCACATTTTGGCTTATATCAATCACCCTCACATTGTACAGATCCTTGAGCCGGAATATCTCACCGGGTGCAAGTTTTTGTGCATCATCCCGGGGTATGTAAAATGTATGTCCCACCTTGATTTTTCTTGTTCCCATGTCAACTGAAGGATGAGATTTCAGCACCAGTTCCCTTTCAACGGCGTTTTCAACAACCACCTTTACCGGTTCGGGAACGAAGAAATATCGTTTTGCCCGTGCATCGAGAATTCTCCTGTTTATCCCCTCAAGATTCTCAAAGGTGATCACGCTTTCAGATTTTGATATCCCCTGGGAAAGGACAAACTCCTTTATCGCTTCCACGCTGATTCCTCTCCTCTGCAATCCCCGCAATGTGGGGAGGCGTGGATCATCCCATCCCGTGACCTTGTGCTGATCTATGAGCGGTTTTATCTTCCGCTTCGAAACGGGCATTCCCTGTATTTCAAGACGCGAAAATTCCATGAGATGGGGTTTCCTCAGTTCAAGGCAGTCCAGAAGGTAAAAGTACACCTCATCCCGGAGCTCGTATTCCTTGCTTCTGAATGGGTGTGTCACACCTGAAAGGGAGTCCTCCACTGCCCCGTAGAAATCGTAGGTGGGCCATACCCGGTATCGGGTGCCGTGCACCGGATGCGCATCCTCGATGATTCTGAACAGTATGGGATCTCTCATTGCGGTATTGAGCGACTGCATATCCGCCTTCAATCGCACCGAGGCTTCCCCTTCCTTCATGTTGATAAAATCATCCCATGAGTAGGTGCTCTCGTTTCTGCATGCGCACTCCCTCAGCATTCTACGATTCTCCTTTATTTTTTGCTCGGTGCAGGTGCAGACATATGCACAGTCTTTCTCCAGGAGTTCCCGTGCAAGTTCATAGTGCTTCGGGAGATTATCTGATGTACGATACTCATGATCCCACTCTATGCCGAGCCACCGTAAATCCTCCTTCTGAATATCGTAAAATTCCCTGCGCTCATTGGTGGGATTGGTATCGTCAAACCTCAGAATGAACATGCCGTCATACATGCGGGCGTATTCATAGTCAACAAAGACTGCCTTTGCGTGCCCGATATGGAGATAGCCATTGGGCTCCGGCGGAAAGCGGGTCACCACCTCTCCCTTCACTGCATGGGGAAGGGGAGGAAGTCCCCGTTTTTCTCCCTTTTTCTTCTCGAGCTGTATGCCAAGTTTTTGCATCTCCTTCTGCTGCTCCTCAAGTGAGAGCTGGTTTATCTCCTCCACCACCTCCTTTATGATGGGAATGACCTCGCTGGAACGGGAGGAATCCACCACCTCGGCCATCACCTTTCCGATGACTGCCTTCAGACTGGCCCTCCCCTCAAATTTTGCAGCATTTAGAAGTGCGTGTTTTCGCGCAATGTCCGCAATGTTCATCTCCATCTTATTGAAATTCATCTTTTAAAGTTTGTCAATACGGGGAGGCGACCTCCATCCTCTCATGGAGCGTGTAGGGGATTGTGATGTGCCGCCAGGTGAACAGGCCAAGAAATTTTGCCGGTATCATTACCTCTCCTTTGATGGTCACATTTGCAGCCCCGCTGAGGAGCACACGCTGCGTCGAGGAACTCAGGTCATATATGGTGAAGGAGAAGAGAAGCGTGTGATTGGTAATGCCGGGGTCGATGGAAAAATGTGGCTTTTCTCCCTCTCCGAGAAATTCATCCTCGATGTACACCCTGTAGCTGATGTAATCAACCTCTATGGATGTGCCTTTGGGATTTTTTATTGAAAGCGAGAATTTCACCTCGTATTCATCCAGTAACACGGACTGCGGATACAGTGAAATGATTCTCTTGTCCGTTATCTCAATGGAGTTCGCTGCATTGTATACCAGTACGAGATGGATCGCAACCCCTGCAATAATGATGATGGTTATCGCAAGCTTTATTTTACCAAAATATTTCCCGAGAAATTCTTTCATACCTCACTTTTCCCGCTTCACAGCGAAATCGGCCATTTCCATCAGAATATCCTTTGCCTCACCATCGGGCACCGCAGCGAGGCGTTCCTTGGCGGCGGCCGCCATCCCCTGCGCCTTCTCCTTTGCATATGCCACCGAACCCACTTTCTCAAAGAGGTGAATAACCTTTCTGATATCCTCATCGGATGCCTCAGGATTGCCGTAGCACTTCAGCCATTCCCGGTCATCGGCATGGGTATATGCATGCAGGTACAGCAGCGTTTTTTTCCCTTCCCGTATATCGCTTCCCACCGGCTTGCCGATATCCTCACCAATCACATCCAGACAGTCATCCCATATCTGGAAGGCAATGCCGAGGTTTCTGCCATATTCCCGCAGTGCTTCCTGCTGCTCCTCGCTGCCCCCGCCGATGAGTGCGCCGCCTGCAGCTGCATGCTCGAACATTTTTGCCGTTTTTTTGGTGATTACCTCCATGAACTGTTGTTCATCTATGGAGTCACTCTCTGCATAGGCAATATCCATCTGCTGCCCCTCGCATATTTCCTTTGACATAATGGCGAGGTTTCGGAGAATCGTCTTTGCCACATGGTCATCCCTGGTGTAACTTGCTATTTCAAACGCCTTTGCGAACAGGGCATCGCCCGCGAGAATTGCCGTGGCATCGCCGAACAGTGCGTGGACCGAGGGTTTCCCCCGGCGTTCCTCGTCCCTGTCCATGATGTCATCATGCACGAGCGTGAAGGTGTGGATGATTTCCAGTGCCACCCCGAAGGGGAGCGCATCCATGACATTGCCGCCCACCGCCTCGCATGCAAGACATGCGATGATGGGGCGCAGGCGCTTCCCTCCGGCTGAGGGGAGATGTTTCACCGCCCGGTAGAGGGTTTCAGGCTCCTTTTCATAGAGGTAGTTCTCGATGGCCTTGTCGATCATCTCCCTCAGTGCTACCATGTCCACAGTTCCACCTCCCGCAATTCCTCAAGGGTTGCACTTCCGGTGAGAAACATGGCCGCTTTCAGGGATGCAAGGAAGACCTCCATTTTTTCCTCGAGTGAATCGCAGGTGAGAAAGGCAGTGGCCACACCGGCGGCGTCGGCGCCCAGTGCCAGCGCCTTTGCCACATCCAGACCGTGCCGGATTCCCCCGGTGGCGATTACCGTCATCCCCGCATCGTGACACATTTCCGCTATTTCCATCAGTGAATAGGGTGTGGGTATGCCCCACTTCCAGAAGATATCGCCCAGTTCTTCCTGTATCCTGTCGCCTCTTCTTTTTGCCCGGTATTTCTCAACGGCAGCAAAGGAAGTCCCCCCGGCGCCTCCCACATCGACGCCCACAATGTCGCTGTCCATCAGCTTTTCCATGGTCTTCTGCGATATCCCCGCTCCCGTTTCCTTGATGATGACAGGGGTGGTGAGCACCGCCGCCATCTCCTTTATTTTATCCACACATCCCCTTGCATTGCGTTCTCCCTCAGGCTGGATGACTTCCTGAAGAAAATTGAGATGAATAGCGAGCGCATGGGCATCAATCATCTCGATGGCTCGCTCAGCCTGCTCGATACCGTCGTTCCATTCCAGCAGCTGCGGAGCACCGATATTGGCTATTTTGAGCGGTATG
>QMSU01000120.1 GCA_003650975.1 Thermoplasmata archaeon | reverse complement strand
GGAGGCATGCTTGCAGTGGGAATTCCCTCGTACCGACTCCCGAAGGATGTGCTGAAAAGAGAGATAGATGCCGTTCTCGACATGGGAGTGGAATTACAGCTCAACACCAGAGTGGGAAAGGATATTTCGTTTGAGGAATTGCAGAAGGAATATGACGCCATATTTGTGGGCGTGGGCGCCCATGAGTGCAGAAAGCTGGGAATCGAGGGAGAAGAGTGCAGGGGCTCCATTCCAGGCGTTGACTTTCTGAGGGAAGTGAATATATCACCGGAGACCGTGAGGGCCCGCTTTCAGGACAAACGGGTCATTGTCATAGGTGGTGGAGATGTGGCCATCGACGCTGCACGATGCGCACTGCGTCTCGGAAGCAGGGAAGTCACCATGGTGTACAGGAGAAGCAGGAAGGAGATGCCCGCACGTGATGAGGAGATTGAGGCTGCTGAGGAGGAAGGGGTTACTATAAAATTCATGGCCGCACCCACAAGAATACTGGAGAAAAATGGCGCTGTTGCCGGCATAGAATGCGTTGAAATGGAACTGGGGGAACCGGATGAGAGTGGAAGGCGAAGACCCATTCCGAAAGAGGGAAGCGAGTTTATACTTGATGGTGACATTGTGGTGGCTGCCATTGGCCAGTACAGCGATTTTTCATTTTTACCGGAGGAAATAGAGAAAACAAAGTGGGGAATAGTGGTGGATGACGCCACCGCTGCCACCTCAGTGCCAGGCGTATTTGCCGGCGGTGATGCGGTCACCGGACCATCCATTGCCATTGATGCTGTGGCATGGGGGAGAAGGGCAGCGCATGCCATTGATGCCTATCTTCATGGAAGGGAGGTTGCCTTTGATCCTGTGGAGAGAGATATCAACCGTGCCATCGTCACACAGGAAGACATCGAACTCATGAAGAGAAATGTGGTTCTATCGGGAATAGAAACTGCAGAGCGAAAGGAGATCAGCAGCATATCCATCGAAGAAAGGATTGAAACATTTGATGAGGTTGAGAAAGGATACGATGACCGGACTGCAATGGAGGAGGCAAAACGATGTCTGAGCTGCAGAGAATGCCTCGGGTGTGGAATATGCGGAAATGAATGTGTGCAGAGTGCCATCGATTACGATGCAACAGAAACTGAAATTGAGGTGAAGGCAAAGGAAGTGGTGATTGACCCTGAGATATACTTCACCGTTGATAAACACTCATTCACCCCGTTTGAGGTGGAGGACATGCTCGAACTGGGTCTGATAATGAACTGGGATGGCAGAAAACCAACACATGTGGCAGTAAAAAATGGCAGCACGCGCTACATTCAGGACATCCAGAAACGGCTGGAGGATATGGGCATCACGCCTTCGGATGATGAAGCCGATATGGTGATGAACTGCTCATTCAATGAGTGCGAATATTACCAGAAACTGAGAAAGCATATGCGGTAGTTTTGCCGATAAAATAATAAAGGATTTTTCCATTAATGGGCGTAAGGAGGGGCATCATGGAAAACAAATTGTGGGACGTCATTGCGGTGGATGAAAACGGGAAGACGAGCATTGACGGCGTCTATGCGGGGGGAGATATCGTCACCGGTGCTGCAACCGTCATCAGCGCCATGGAGGCGGGAAAGAGAGCGGCAAAGGCCATGCATGAATATATGATGAAAAAATAGGGTCATGAAGTCAACAAAAACATTTTAAAAAAAGATGCATTAATATAGTATGAAAAAGAAAATCATGGTGGGCTTCGTCACCGTGCTTTTTTGTTTGTTACTGGTAGCGCCATCCAATGGATCCAGTGAAAGAGCGGTTACATTCGTAAAACATATGCCGGACGGGCGCATTGAAACATTTCAGCACAATGTAACGCTCCTGAAGGGAGAGACTGTTTCAGAGAGCATATCCCGCACCTGTGCCGAGCTTCTGACAGAGGACAGGGAACTCCGGCACTATGCCGATTCAGGAACAGGTCTTTTCTTCATTGTTTCCGGAGGCCCCGGGATGCATATGGCACTTCCGCCCAGCGGGAAGTATTCATGGTTTCTCGAAATGTACTGGGCCCTTGTTCCCTCGATAATATACTGCCACTATGATGCGGGAGCCCATTCAGATATTACCCCATTGACAGGTGGTGACAATGTGAACTTGGAGGACTCACACCGGATACTGTGCGTTGGTTTCGTGGGAATACTTGGCTGGAGCAGAACATTTTCATTTGATGACACCGGTCTTGCAGGATTTACCCCATACCTCTGGTATTCACAGGACTGAGTGCACTCAAAGTTCTTTATTTCTCGTCCTCTCCTGCCCAGTACGGTTTTCGTATGTATTCATATATTTTCTGGGATGCTACGGCGCCATGCGCCGCGCCCACAATGAGCAGTCGGAATGCTCCTTTGACAATATCCCCCACGGCAAATACCCCCTCCACGTTGGTTCGCTGCATTCTGTCGGTGATGATGTATCCCCTGTCATCAGTTTCCACGCCAAGTTCCGTAAACATCTCGGTGTGGGGTTTGAGGCCCACTGCGAGCACAACCATATCCACCGGAAGCACTTTCTTTTCTCCCGTTTTGTTGTTCAACAGGATGACCTCCTCGACCTTATCCGTTCCCTTTATCTCCTCAAGCTCTGTATTCAAAAGTATGGTGATGTTGCTGCTCTGCTCCATTCGGTGCACGTTTTCGTCCAGAGCCCTGAAGCGGTCCTTTCTGTGGATGATGGTTATCTCCTTCGCCAGGTCAACCAGATCAAGGGCAGCATCCACCGCGGTGTCGCCGCCGCCCACCACCAGCACCCGGTTATCAATGAATTTTTCCCTGTGGGTGACGTAGTAATACACACCTTTGTCTTTTCGGTTGAATTTTGCCTCTCCGGGGATGCCGAGCTCCCGCGGGCGCGTCCCCGTGGCGATGACCACCGTTTTCCCGTGATACTCGTTTTCCTCTGTTTTCACCACGCCCCCCTTCTCGATTTTCAGCACCCTCTCCCTTTTCATGATGATATGCGGATTATCCCTTGCCCCCCTAATCCATTTTCTCACCAGTTCTATTCCAGAAATTCCTTCAGGGAAACCGGGATAATTGGGAATGACCTTGCTCGGGTACATGGTGGCTGGTAATCCCCCCCATACACCCCCCTCAAGAACAAGAGTTTTTAATTTTCTGCTGGCACACATGATAGCAGTTGTCAATCCTGCCGTGCCACCGCCCACAATCACCACATCCCACACGTCGTCATCCATGACCTCACCAAATATAATATGGGAATGCTTTATTATCCTTTCCTAACGATTTATGGTGTGGTATCTGGCGATTGATTGTATGATTTATTCAATACTATGTTTTAGCCAAAGAATGTTTTCACCAGGGTAAACAGCCCTAAAAGAATCATTATACCGCCCACCATTTTTTCAGTATAATTTTTTTCGCTGGCTTTTATTGTTATATAGGGTCCTATACACGAACCAAGAAAAGCTGGAATGCACACAACAAGAAAAATAGTTGAAAACGATAATTTTGTAAGTACTGTAAAGACCAATAATCCCATGATACACACAGGAATTTCTGCAATATCTCCTATTGCCACAGATGGCCTCACATCATGGTTGAAAATAATCTGTCCTGAAACCACCACTGGTCCAAAACCTCCACCCATAAATCCTTTATTGAATCCTGCAAGGCTGGAAATAAGAATAATTCCTTTAGAAGATTTTTTGAATCTTAATCCATATAATGTTATAAGACCCAAAATAATGACAAGAATGCCAATATAACTTTTTGTGATTATTCTCGGAAAGCTTGTATTTGAAAAAGCGCCCACACCTGCAAGGATGGTTGCTGGAATTGCTACGAGCAACGCAATTTTTATGTCCTTTTTTGTGAAATTTTTAACTTTTGCGTGGGTCGCACCACCTGCTATATCAACTATTAATTGAGATAGAAGAACGGCAGGAACCACTATTTCAGGAGAGTATCCTGTTATGATGAGAAATGGTGTGAGAACAGTGCCATAACACATTCCAAGAGAGGTATCTATGAGCGCTGCAAGGAAAGCCGCTATTACAACATATACATAAAGCATCGCATCAGTCACTCTTGACTTTCGTAATGAGTATACTATCGTCTTTGAAAAGTATCCATCGTATTTTATCGCCATCCTTTAAATCTAACTCATCCACAATGCCTTTCGGAACTGTGGTTCTCCTTCTGCTTCCCCGTATGGTGAGTGTGGTTTCAGTTATATACACTACATTATCCAGATTTATTTGCATGTTACCCCTTCAAGAACCCATTTTAATGCAGAAATGTATGTTTCCATGGTAATTCGTGCAGATAAAGGGCAGGATGGGTCATTCTTCATTCTTTCCAGCATCTTTTCCCTCATTTTCAATTTCCTCCTTATTTCTTCCTCATCCTTCATTTTCGCAAAATTTTCGCTTTTTTAAACATCATTTCAATTTCTTCGACTCTCTTGAATATTTCCTCCAAGCATACTTCTATCATATTTACCAGTTCTTTAGTATTTAAATCATCCACAATTGAATGTAAACATTCTGTAACTTTACATCCTTTCAATTTTATCTCGCTTTCACTATATGAAGATACGATCATGAGTGCATTGCTCCATAACTCGCCGAGTAATGTTTTTTCTTTTT
>QMSU01000119.1 GCA_003650975.1 Thermoplasmata archaeon | reverse complement strand
GTGCATGCCCGGTGCAAGAACTGCGGGTATGAGGTGAAGGACACCGTTACAGATCCTGAGATGATGTGCCCGAAATGCAAGATTCCCATGGAGATTGTGGAGAAAAGAGACACAGTGGAGGAATTTGTTGAACTTGCAGAGAAAAGCTCTGCGGAATTCGAAATCATAGGGCGGGAGAGCGAAGAGGGAGAAATCCTCTACAAGGCATTCGGTGGCATTGCGGGCATTTTGCGCTACCGGATGGAATAATAAACACGTTATCCGTGTTTCTCAATGGCTTTCTTTTTTCTCTTTGCCCAGATGCCCAGCACCGAGGGAAGGATGAATGTTGCAGCAATGAAACTGTAGAGGATGGCGAGGGCGGTGATTCCCCCGAACTGCTGAAGGGGTGGCATGAGGGCGAACACCAGCAATCCGAAACCGGCAATGGTGGTGGCCGCGGCTCCAAATAGTGCTGAACCGGTATGGAGGATGGTGACCCGGCAGGCTTCATCAGCGTCTTTATCCACTATCTCCTCGGCAAACCGATGGGTGATATGTATCCCATAGGTCACACCCAGCCCCACGGTGAGCGAGGCAATGGAGAGGGTCATGACATTCAGGGGAATGCCAAGCAGGTACATGCTCCCCAGTATCCACACCACGCACAGGGCAACGGGGATAAGGGTAAGCGCACCGAGCACATAGGACCGGTCCTTTATGTAGAATATTATTGAGAGCACCACCAGACATGAGAGAAGGGTGATGATGAGAGACCGTGTCTGACTCTCACTGATGAGGTCCATCACCATCTTGGTGAGAATGGGGCCGCCGGTGACGGTGGCACTTGATCCGAGAGGTTCCTTGTCCTCCTTGAGTTCCCGGTATAACACAGTGACCGTTCTGTCGTCTCCTCCGGTATTCGCCGATACCCGTATGACGCTGCTGTCGTATAGCCCGTCATGGTGCAGCACCATTTTTGCATCATTTGGGGCATAGGCATAGAGCCAGTCATAGAGTGCAGTGATGTTTTCCTCCGTGGTGTTTTCCCGAGGCACACCATTTTCAAAATGCTCATGGTAGAGAGTGGAAAAGGTTGCGTTGTACTTCATGTCATTGAACCCGCTGTACTCGGCATAATCTGCCATTACGGAAAGGATGGAGGTGACATCAGCGGCATCGCCCGCCTTGACCACATATTCATCATCTCCCATATTGTCCACGCACTGCGACATTTTGAAAAGTGTATCAGGAGACGCCATGTTGCCTTTCACCAGCACGTACACCTCCTCCGCCGTGCCGCCTGCAATTGCAAATTCGTTCATCATGAATTTTAAATTCTCTGTGATGTCCAGGTTCTCCGGAAGGAATTCTTCAATATCAAAGGTGGTTGAAAGCTGGGTGGCGTAGTATCCCATTACAATGGAGGAAACCACGGCAGCAGTGATGACCACCTTTCCGTGTCGTTCCAGGGCCACCGCCACCTTTGCCATGACTCTGGTAAGGGCGCGCTCCTTTCTTCTCACTATCTCCCCCACATCCTTTTTTCTGTTTCGCAGATACTGACATGCAGGGACGAACAGCACCATTGTGACGAAGCTTGCACATATGCCAACAGCAGCGAGTATGCCAAACTCCGCCAGCAGGTCGATAGGTGAAGAGAGGTTGGATAAAAAGGCTATCACCGTGGTAATGGTTGCCAGCAGCAGACTCATGCCGATGTACTTCACCGTTTTTTCCACTGCCTTTCTGTTGTCCTCCCGCTGCCGCTCTTCTCTGTATCTCATGGTGAGGTGTATCCCGTAATCTATGCCCAGGCCCACCAGCAACACAGGTATCGCCGTGGTCATGGGGTTGAAGGAGTATCCCATCACTGCTCCGAAGCCGTACATCCATATGATGGCAAAGGCGAGCGCGAGCAGGCTTATGATGACATCGAAGACATCCCTGTAAATGAGTGCCAGTATGATGATGACCATGGCAAAGGCAAGGGGAAGGAGTAATCCCATTGACTCATTGTTTGCTTTCATTATTTCGTCTGATATAATCTGTTCGCCCATCACGTATGCCTCCACCGACGAGGGTGCATATCCTTTTACCAGGGTGTCTATCTCCCGTTCCATCTGCAGTGCACGTTCCTCGTTTTTTCTCAGGGAGTAATTCATGCTCACCCTGATTATGCTTCCCTTTGCTCTGAGATTGCTCTCGTTGAATTCCTTCGTGAGACTCGTGGAAAGCATTGTCTTTATCTGGGGATACGGGAAGAACGGGGAGAATATTACCTTTATGGTGTTTTTTATTTCGCTGTCATTCATTCCCTGAAGAGCGGCTATTTTTTCATCATAGGTGGGGTTTTCTATCCCGCGCTGCTGCAGAACAAACTGGCTTATGATGTCTGCAACGCTCCCGATTGAATATGAGGGCATGGTGGGGGTGAAAAGCTCGTTTTTTATTGACGAGTTGGCGATGGCCTTCTCTATGCCAAGTATCTCCACCAGTGCATCTCTCGTGAGCAGGTCATCATCCGGTGACCTTACCAGTATGGAGACACCGTAGGTTGATGTGAAATTGCTGGAAATTTCATCGTTTGCCCTCACGATATCCAGGTCCGGCATGAAGGTATCCTCGCTGAATTCCTGTGTTAACCCGAAATGTGCCACGCTTGCCGCAGAGGCAATGGTTATGAGCAGTATGATTCCTATTGCCATAAATGGATGGCTTGATATGCGATTCCCCAGTTTCTCCATCATGTGTGCTGTATTCGGGTTATATATTTAAAATTTTACGAAAAACATTAAATACATGATTTTTCATTATTTTCATGCGTATGGTGGATTTCTATGGAAGCGTCACTGTGGGAGAACGGGGGCAGATTGCACTCCCGAGCAAACTCAGACGTGAACTCGGCATACAGGCCGGCGACAAGATTCTGGTGACGTGCGGGCCTGAGAAAAAGATAATTCATCTCATAAAGGCTGACATGCTTGCAGAGATGTTCGATGAGTGGGAAACACTCAGGAAACGCATCAGAGAAAAGGAATAGAGATGAGGATACATAAAGAATCCACGCTGCACCGAATGTACATAATCAATGTTTTCATCGTACCCACATATCGTAAAGGTGAAAATGCATAAATGTTCGGCGGATGCATGATAAAAAATGGCGGGAAATGGTCAGAGTTCCCAGTATTCTTTCATTACATCCTTCAATTTTTTCACAACATCATTGCATTCTCTCCCTGCCACATTGTCTTTGAAAATCACTGGCATATTGCACAGAACGCCCAATTCTGATGCCACCCCTTTTGGAAGGCACTCTAGGTTATAGCCACCTTCGAGAGAACACACAATGCGCGGCTGGACGGTACTGAATTTTCTTATCATTTCTCCGTACATGTTCACTGAGAGGGAGAGTCCTCCAAGATGATCCGCGTGATGGCTGTCAAACCCTGCCGATACGAGTATGAAATCGGGGGCAAACTGGTGCGCCACAGGAATCAGAATTTCATCCAGAATCTCATTCACGCATTCGTCACCTGCGCCATGCGGCAGCGGCACATTCACCGTATATCCCTCTCCTTTCCCCTCTCCCACCTCAGAGATGCTTCCCGTTCCTGGATAGTGGGGGTACAGATGGATGGACTGATACATCACATCCCTTCTTTCATAAAAAACATCCTGTGTTCCGTTCCCGTGGTGCACGTCATGGTCAAAAATGAGCACCCGTTTCCCCATTTCAGCGAGCATACTTCCCGCGATGGCAACGTTATTGAACACACAGAATCCCATGGAGCGGATGGAGGTGGCGTGATGCCCCGGAGGGCGCACCAGTGCAAAGGCATTTCCTCCGTGTTCTTCAACGGTTCGGCAGGCGGTCAGAACGCCACCTGCGGCAAGTTTTGCCACTTCATAGGAGTATTCATTTGTATAGGTGTCCATATCAAGCCATCCCACACGTTTTGCCCGCTCCACCATTTCGTGGCTGTGCACCTTCTCAATTTCCTCTTCGGTTGCTTTACGGGGCTCTGTGAGTACCAATTTCTCGTAAAATGGCAGTTTCTTCAGGTAGTCCATGATTGCGGTGAGTCTTCCAGCGTGTTCCGGGTGCTGCTCGTTGGTATGAAGCAGGTAATCGTCGGAGTATACAATGCAGGTCATGTATGGGATAAAATGAAACACATTATTAAGCTATTGGCAGTTTCTGTGGAGGGGCCATTGCATGTCCTCCAGCGCGGTGAAGCCTGAACGGCGGCTGATAGTGAATGCACGGTTATTCTCCCATCGAGAGGGTAAAATTGTGTAAGAACCTGGAGAAAGAGGAATGGAAGGGAACTCTTTATATGGTTGGAATTCATGTTCTGGGGAACTGGCATCCCCAACATTTTTCCAGCACATAAAGCAACATATTTAAACATCTACCACATATACTTTAAAAGATATGTATTGAGGAGGTTACAAATATGGTAAAAAAGAAATTATTGGGTAAAAAAAGAATATATGGGGGGATAGCGGCGATGGCGCTTATCACAATGATTTTTTTCATGCAGGCACACGCAGAAGAAATCCCACCGGTAACCACCGATGAGTTCGGGCAGCCACACTATACGCCCATTGGTGGACCGACATATATAAGTGATGTCACGCCAATATGGCTGAACGCAACGGATGATGCATCTGGTGTCAATG
>QMSU01000118.1 GCA_003650975.1 Thermoplasmata archaeon | reverse complement strand
TTTTTTATCCAAAGATGAACCCCATGCCCTCGCTCGCCTTTTCGTCGTCAGCAACAAATTTTGCGTTGACCTCCTCCTTTTTGTCTCCTTCAAGCAGAGTTGCCTTTTCTTTGAGGAGTTCCTCCGCCTTTTTAAGTGCCTGTTCGTCTCCTTCAATTTTCAGAAAGAGTTCTTCGCCTTCCATTCCAAGCGAGGCAGCATCCCGCGTCCATATGCTCTGCCTGCTGATGAGGTCATCCTTTTTTATTTCCTCCACCACATCTGCCTTTCCTTTTTCCAGTTCAAATATTGCGTATGCCATGGTAGGAATGGGGTCATTCTTTAAAGATATTTTCATCCGCTCTCTCTTCTTTTTCCTCTCCCGATTTTCTTCTCCCGCCTCCCACTGCTGCGATGAATACGGAGCCCGCCACAAATCCGATTCCCCCCGCGCAAAGTAGCGGAACATATGAAAAGGCATGGGCATTTCCATCTCCCTCAGAGAGCACTGCCTCCGTTTTCTGCAGCTCCTTTGGCTGGTATCCTCTCGAAAGATACAGCATGTTGGCAATCATGTAGGCGTATTTGTAATAGGTGAGTGTGCTCACCACGTCCTGCAGTTCAAAGCTTTTCCCGAATTCATAGTAGCTCACCGCAAGAATCGGCTCTATGCTCGTGTTCCGTGCCCGCTGTATCGCATAACTTGCCATCTGGTCGCTCCGGTTCATCTTGTCCTGCAGCATGTCGCCGGAGGCTCCTATCATCTCTATGGCCAGGTTTGCATTGGCTATGGCCTCCAGAGAATCGAACAGACTCGCTGCGGAGAGGGTTTCCTTGTTTGACTGAGCATCATTCAGTGATTCATATGCGTTGGTGACAAACTGCCGTGAATATCCGGTTTCCTCGGAGAGGATGTCTGCATAGGATACAATGCTCTGGGCATAGTCATAGTATTTTTCCGCCAGCCCGCTGATTCCCGTCTCGTTTATTTCGTAGCTTTCATTGAAATGGGTACTGAGATTAAGCCACCAGTACACCGTGCCACTTCGCTCCATGACGTATGAGAGGTCATAGAGCCGGTCGAGCGGATCCCGGGAGGAGGTATTGAGATGCCGCTCTGCATCGCATGCCCTCTGCTGGGCCGCACCCACGCATTGCAGACTCACCAGCCCGTTGATGGGGGTTTCTGCCGCCGCCTGCATGGCATCGCTCACCGCCGCCGATACGTTGTGATATATGGTTTCAATATCCGTTCCATTGTAATACTGGCATGCATGGATGACAAAGAGGGAGTTTATTTTCGACTGGAAGGCTTTGCTGATGCTGTAGTAGTAAAAGGCATTATCGAGAGCGAGTTCGGCATCATCCAGCGCATCCTTTGCGGTGGAAAGGCTGTTTGATACCCTGCCGCGGGGGTTGTTCCAGGGATAACCGGTGGGGATGTAGGTATGCTCAAAGGAGAAATGCGCCCTTTCATAGCTCTCATTTGCTTCCTGCACCACATGTTCTGCCAGCGGCTTCATGATATCCTGGTAATAATCGGCGGTAATCACCGGCATGGTGGAGGTTTCCTCCTTAAAACTGTAATTGGTAAAATAGGCGAGCGCCTCGTTTATGTCCTCCACTTCCTTTACGATGAGTCCGTAATTATCGTACAGTTCCTGGGTGACATTCACGGGCACCTTGTGGTAAAAGACGAAGGGGCCATTCCGTTCTGCCACCGTCTGGTATTCTATGCTCTGTCCCTTGGGAATCAAAAAGTAGTGCATGCCCGCTTCAGCCGCCGCTTCACCCTTCGGGAGGATGCCCCCCACGGGGCCGATGCTTCCATCGGGATTTATCATGCCCGTCATAATCATATCGTCTCTCGGTTCAAGGTTCATGAGGAGGCATATGGCACCCATGGTCATGATTCCCCCGGCAGAGGGCCCTCCCACCACGGGAGCATCGCTCTCCACCTGGAAAAGGAAATCGTACTCGCCCACGTCTCTCCCCGTCACCATGCCGGCAACATCCACGGCAAGTCGGGCGGAACCCTGCATATCCAGCTGCGTGAGAGGGGAGGTCACCACAAACACGTTGCCGCTTCCGTTCATCATTGTGACGTTGATGTCCATCACCACGCCAACATACCCGTTGCTTCCCTCCGCAACGGCGGGAGCATGAAGTGTGATATTCCGGTAGGTCACATTTCTCTCCCACTCATGTATGGGAGATGCCGAGGCAAGCGGCAGCATCGCAATAGCCAGAATCAGCAGCGCTATTTTCTTCATAAGAGGGGTAAAAAATTATTCACCTTAAATTTTTTCGTTCAATTTTCGAATATGAGAACCATCATTTAAACCATTTCATCACGGCGTAATAGCGCTGTATGATGGTGATGGTGCCCGCCACCGCAAAATACACCATGAGCCATTCGAGCACATACAATCCGAAAATCACATCGGGTATGAAAAACTGGATAATCAAAGCGAAGAACAGCAGCACAAGGCGGTCGGCCCTTCCCAGCACGCCGGCATAGAGGCGCCGGCCGCTCACCGCCTGCGCCTGCGTGCCAAGATAGCTGGTGAGCAGGACGGCCGCAAGGGCGGGTATGCCGATGCGTTTATCTATCCAGGGAGATGCAATGATACCCCCGAGCATCAGCACATCAGAAAACCGGTCGATGACATGGTCGATGAAATCCCCCTTTGCTCCTGTTTCTCCCCTCATCCGTGCTATTTTGCCGTCCAGTGCATCAAAAAGACCGTTCAGTATGACAAAGAGGGCAGTGAGCGGCAGAAGCCATACCTGCTGGTATGAAAAGTAGGCAGCAGCGCCTGCCGCAAGCGCAAAAAGAAAGGAGAGATACGACATGGTATTTGCTCCCATGCCAGCACGGGTGGCAAGCGGCTCCAGTATGAAATCCACATTCTGTCGGTATTTATCCAGCATGTTCCATCAACCATTCACTCCAGTCAATCTCTCCATAGTGTGGAGGGGGCATCGTTTCAATGATTCCGGCAATTTCCTCTGCCACCTCTGTTTCCCGTTTCCCTGTGGTATCTATTTCCCATACTTTTTCATGATGTTCCAGCGCCCGTTCGAGGATGATGTCAAGTGCTTCCGCCTCCACGTTTTCCCGTATTTTTTCCTCCTTCCAGTGTTTATTTTTCAGTCTTTTCTGCAATTCTTCCGGATGGCATCTCAGCACAATGGCGGCATCGCATCCCAGCAGATGACTCACATGCCCCTCTATGATGAGCTGCGGATCGTCAATTTCCTGCACATATCGTGCCAGCGCATCCTCGTCAATGATGTTGCTCTCCCTTTTTTCGTCGTAGCCGATGGTGAACGTCTCCACCAGGTCATGCACGTGCAGCACCCGATACCCCATCTTCTCGAGTTCGCCGGCAGCGGCTGTTTTTCCGGTTCCCGGTGTGCCGGTGAGCGCTATCTTCATACTTCAACCAGCTCTATGAATTCATAGGGGTCCTTTCCTTCATAGAAGCAGTAGTGTATCTTCCGGTAGTTTTTCTTGAACGAGACCACGTCCTCTCTCACCTTCGCCGGATTCTCTCTTTTAATGAGCAGCCGTTTGAAGAAGAGAGCAATCTCCTCCATCTCTCCCTCCTTCATGCCCAGGCGTGTCAGTTCCTGCACGCCAAGGCGTATTCCAGATGGGCGCAGCGGACTCTCGTCCCCCGGCACCATATTCATGTTTGCGATGATGCCTCCCTTCTCCAGCAGTTCGGCAGCCTCTCCCCCTTTTTCCTTCTCCACCGAAAACACAATCTGGTGAGATTCGGTGAAGCCGTAGTTTTTGCCGAGCACATCGAACCCCTGATGGTACAGTTCCTCAGCCAGTTTTTTTGCGTTCTTCACCGTCTGCCCGGCATATTCCTTTCCGAATGCGAGATGCTCTGCAAAGGCAACGGCCTTGGCGGCCACATGATGGAGATGATAGGACGAGGTCACGCCGGGAAACACGCCCCAGTCAAGGTATTTCATGCTTTTGTCCTCCTCCTTTGTTTTATCGGCCAGAATGATGCCGCCCTGGGGGCCCGGCAGTGTCTTGTGGGTTGAACCGGTCATCACATCGGCACCCTCCTTCAGCGGCTGCTGGAACTTGCCCCCCGCAATCAGCCCGAGAACATGTGCCGGGTCGTAGATGACCTTCGCCCCCACCTCGTGTGCCGCATCAGAAACTTCCTTCAGCGGCGTGGGGAATAAAAAGACGCTCTGCCCGAACAGCGCGAGTTTTGGTTCCACCTCTCTGATGAGCTTTGCTGCCCCGTCAACATCAATGACCATTCTCTCCGTGTCAAATGGGTAAAAATGCAGCTCAAGCCCCCGCAGGCCGGCAGCCCCCCACTTGCCGTATGAGATGTGTGCTCCCGCCGCAGTGTCCAGCACCGTCACCTTATCGCCAGGCTCTGCAAATGCCTTGAACACCGCCATGTTGGCCACGGTGCCTGAGGTGGGCCGCACATCTGCATATTTACACTGGAACAGTTTTTTCGCAAGCTCAATTGCCTTTTCCTCCACCATGTCGAAGTACTGACAGCCCTGATAGTACCGGTTGCCCGGTGTTCCCTCGGCATATCTTCCATGGAAATCGGTGATGAGCATTTCCTGGCATAATGGCGAGAGAATGTTTTCAGAGGCAATCATGGGCAGAAAATCGCCGAACATGTCATTGTTCTTTTTTGCTGTCTCTCT
>QMSU01000117.1 GCA_003650975.1 Thermoplasmata archaeon | reverse complement strand
TCCCATTCTCACATCCACATCCCTGATGTCATGGATGTAAATGTTCATTTTGCAGAATGCATATGTTGTCTGATTCGCTTCCTGTCCATACAAAAAAAGCTTTTTTACCGCTTCCTTCCCAAACTTTTTCTCAACATGATTGAAAGAGGAAATCAACATCCCTCCAGAACCACACGCAGGGTCATACACTTTCTCATGAGGCTGCGGATCCAGCATTTCAATAAGTAATTGAATAACCTCCCTTGGGGTATACACCTCCCCCTCCTTTGCTTTCTGAGGAGCAAAGTACATGAGAATCCATTCATAGGCATCCCCCATAATGTCAGGAGAAACATGGTGCAGTTTCTTTGAACTGAACAGCTCAACAAGCTGGCGCAAAATTTCAAAGTTCTCCACGCTTGTGGTAAATTGAATGAAATCTGCCCTATCAATAACATCTCTCAACTCAGGATTTCTCTCTGCTATTGTCTTTAATGCCCTGGAAAGCCTTTCAGGCAATCGATTTACATCCTTCCTTATGTTCTCCCAGAGAAACTCTTCGGGCAGGTCAAACTCATGATAAGCAGATGCCTTTGCCTCTTCCCGTGCCTCTTCCTCACTCAATCCATCCTCCAAAGCCTCTTTATATGCCCCCTCATACTCCAGCTCCCATTTATCACTAATTCTTTTTAAGAAGAGGAGAATCAGAATGAATTTGTAATCAACCCTTGTTCGAATTAAATCTGCAGCTTTTTTCAGCAGGTTTTCTATGTCTCCTCTGGTCAGTTCCCCTCCAAAATCAAAAATTTTCTTTAAAATCTCTTTTTTCTCCAGCAACTTATACAACCTTCTTCTATTGTCAGATGGGTCGAGTCTTGCCTTAATCCACCCCATTTTTCTTAATTCGGAAAGAACAACATTTACCGTGTCCTCCTTATCCTGCAATTTTTCTTTGAGTAGTTCAACTGCCTGTTCTTTATTGAATTCCTCCGTGCCAAATTTTTCAAGCAACAGTGAGTATCTTTTTTCTATCCAGCCCGGCGAGTCAATTTCTGTCATGCATTCTTAATTAATTTAAGTATATAAATGTTGTGGTTAATCATTAAGTTCAATTAATTTAAACTTATATAATTTAACTGCTGGCTCTGTCTTTATCACGTACCTTTTCATCTGATGCCATGCCCATGGCCATGAGATAGCCCCGGGCCCGCTCTGTATATTTGTACTGGTTCACCAGTTCCCAGAACTTCTTTGAATGATTGGGGTGAATGAGATGTGCCAGTTCATGAATGATGACATAATCCCTCACCCACTGTGGCATGTCGGCAACCCGATGGGATATTCTGATTGTTTTATCCATGTGGGTGCAGCTGCCGAATCGCTTATTCTGGTTTGTGACATACCGTATCTCAAATTCCAGTTTTCCTCCGAAATATTTTTTATTGAGTTCCCGGGCACGTTTTTTCAGTGACTCGTCACTGTTGAGTGCATGTCTTTTCCTGCGGTTTTCCATTCTTTTTATGACGGCATCAATCCACTTCTTCTCCTCATCCTCTCCCATGCCAGCGGGAAGGTAAACGTGCAATACCCCATTGATATCCCGTGCCTGAATGGTCTTTTTCCTCTTTTCACTCCTGATTATTTTGATGTTTTTGCGGTTCATGCTCTCTCCATTCCCCTATCCACATACTCCATTTATCATTTTTTCAATTAAACCTTTTTGCTTTTGCCCTGCACAACTGAAAGAGGAAAGGTAATCTACCCGGAGCAAAAGGAAGAACATGTATGATCCATTTTCCGAGTGCCGGTTTCATCATCACCAAATTTTAAATAGGCAGACAAAAATTAATGTGTGGAAAAGTGTGATGTGGCCATCATCGGGGGAGGAATAGCGGGGTTGAGTGCCGGTAAATTTCTGGCCGAGCGGGGAGTGTCATTCATCCTGCTCGAAGAGCACCGCGAGTTCTTCAAAAAGGCATGCGGCGAGGGAATCATCCGCAACACGGTGGGATACGAGTTTCACGACCTGTACGGAAGCAAAAGGGGGATTGAGCGAGAGATATGGGAAACCATCATTCATACAAAATACGGAGAACTTTCCATTGAAATGCCCGTTCTGATGACCAGCAAAAGGGAGGTGGAGGCGGAGCTGGCCCGCCAGGCGGCAGCCCAAGGAGAAATCAGGATGGGGGAGAGGGTGGAGAAAATTGTTGATGGGGTGCTTCTGCCGCAGGAGATAAAACCAAAAATCATCATCGGGGCCGACGGCTGCTTTTCCCTGGTGAGACGTTACATGGGTGAACGACCGGTGAGGTGCGGCATTGCGGCAGAGGGGTACGCCACAGAGGTGGACATGGATCCCGACAGGTGTCACGTGGTGCTGAAGAATGAGGTGGTGAGGTATGGATATGCCTGGTACTTCCCGAAAAGGGAGGTATGGAATATCGGCATAGGATGTTCAAAAAAGCGCACGTTCAGGGAGACCTTTTCACGCTTTCGAGAAAAAAATAAGGGGGAGGGATGGCGGGGTGCTCCGGTGCCAATCGACAAACCGGGGCGCTCGTACCGAAAAAATGCCATTCTGGTGGGTGACGCCGCCGCCCATGTGGTGGCGAATGTGGGGGAGGGTATCATGCCCTCCATGATTGGCGCATACATAGCGGCAGAGGTGATAGAACGCCTTGCCAGAAAGGATTTCAGGGAGGTGGACCTCTCGCCGTACGAGAGGGGATGGAAAAATACCTTCGGGAAATATCTCAGGCGTACCTACTACACCAGCAGGATTTTCTATGATGTCATAAAGAGTGAATATGTACGGCACAAACTGCTTGCCAAAATGTGCAGGGACACAACTGAGTATTACAGAAAGATTCTGAAACGCTAGAGCACCTTGAGTTCTTCGATGCCGTGCTGCCGCTTTGCAATCTCCCGCAGAATGGTGATGTTTTTTCCCGCCTTCCCGATGGCCTTTCCCTTGTCCCTCTGATCCACCACCACGCTCACCTTGTTGTTTTCCTCATCCACCACCACCTTTTCAAGTTTGAAGGGTTTGAACAGATTGATGATGAACTGTTGTTTGTCGTCGTCATGTTCAACAAATCTCACTTCCTTTCTGAAGAGCTTTTCCAGCCGTTTTATGTTTCGCGCCTGCTTTCCAATGGCCTTCCCGAGCTTCCCCTTTTCCACAATGAAGGTGATCCTGTTTTCCCGTTCAATACAGTCAATGATGGGTGTTCCCGTGATTGGCTCCACCGTGGATATGTAATGCATCTCCTGCTGCGTCAGTTTTATCTCCATGCTATCCTTTTATCATGTTCAGTATGTTTGATTTCCCCTCGTCAACGATTGCCAGCACGCTCACCCCGAACGGCTTCCCGCATGCCGAGCCGAGTTCCACGTTGTTCCCCCTATATATGTACACTGGTTTGTCCTGCGCATGTGCCATCACCTCCTGTTTTGTGGGGCAGTCCTTTGAGATGATGAAGGCCTTTGCCTCCTCCGTTTTTTTTAGTACCTGACGGTGTCCGAATATCACTTTCCCCGTTGCTATCGCCCTTATTATCTCCTTGGATATCATTTTTTCACCTTCAATTTTCCTAACTTTTTCACATCTATTGCAAGTTCAACCGAGCCGGTGCCAAGCTTAATGGGCTGTCCCACTATAACGTTTTCTGCCACGCCGCGAAGCTCATCCACCTCTCCCTTCCGGGATGCACCCAGCAGATGGTCAACCGTGATTTCGAAGGCAGCTCTCGCGATGACGGAGCCCTTTTCTCCGCTCACGCCCTGCCTTCCGATGGGCCGTATGTGGCCGTCAGATGTCATGAGGTCAGCAACGAGCATGATATGGCGGATATCAACATTCAATCCCTGTTCCTGAAGTGTGGCGTGGGCCTCGTTTATTATGGCATTTCGTGCTGCCTCGATGCCGAGTACCTGATACACTGCCTGGATGTCATTGGTTTTTGTCCTCGTTTTATCAACACCATCGAGGGTGAGCACCTTTTCAAAATTGCTCCCCTCCGTGTATATGACATATTCATCATTTTCCTTTCGTATGATGGCCCGCTTTATTCCGTCTATGCCCTTTATTTTGATATTCTTGATCTCCTCGCTTATCCGTCTCAGTTCCCGGTAATTCTCATTTTCTTTCTCGGGAAAAATTTCTATCTCGTCCTTTCCCTCCTTTATTTCAACCTTGCTCATCTTTCCCAGTGCCTTCATTAAATCTTCCATGACGATGTCCTTCCGCTCCATTGATTTTGGATTTGTTCTCACCACCACCTTCATGTTGCTGATATCGGTTTCAATTTCTGCAACGTTGATGAGGCGGGTCACCTCGATCCTGTTGGCCACTTCCTTTGCCTTTTCCTTGTTGATTCGGTACACGCCGTCAAGATACACCGTCATCATGGGGGTGGAGGGGTCCTTTCTCGCATCAACTATCTCGATGAGCCGGGGCAGCCCCAGCGTCACGTTGATTTCCGCCACACCTGCATAGTGGAAGGTTCTCATGGTCATCTGGGTGCCGGGCTCGCCTATTGACTGTGCGGCAACCATGCCGCATGCCTCGTAGGGGTCCATCAGATGGTTGTTATACTCCTCTATGGCCTTATCCACTATTGCCTCGAGTTTATCGAATAGTCCTTCCCGTTCAATCGCCGATGCAAGTTCATCTATGACGGCTATCGAGAGATATTCCT
>QMSU01000116.1 GCA_003650975.1 Thermoplasmata archaeon | reverse complement strand
CACTCCTCTTTTAATAACATGTCCCTCTTCACCACAATAGGGGCATTTCATTTCCCATCCCTACATAGGAAAATGAAGGGGATTAAAATACGTTACGAAATTTGCGGAATATCTGTACCTGCAAACGTTTAAATATCATGCATGGATTTTTTTTAGTGGAGGAGATCCTTAAACTATTCGAAGGAAATGTGGTATTCACACTGGATAGTAGCGGTAATTTTACAGAGGTAAGCGGGCTGGATGCAGGGGATCTCACCGGAGAATCATTCCTCAGTATTGTCAGTGAGGAGGATAAAAAAAAGGCGGCAACCCTTTTTCTTGAGGTGATGAAGGAGGGGCATGCACAGGATGTGTTGCGGCTGAAAACCGACGACGTGTATAAGATTTTTGAGTTCAGGGTAATGAAAAAGGATGGTTGCATTTACGGGGTGGCGCGAGAGATAAAAAGGGAGGAGCCATCCTTCATAACAGATTTTCTTGGTAATGTGGTCCAGGTGGGTGAGGGCTGGGATGAGCTTACAGGAACGAACATATTTGACATGGTGGAGGGGAAAAGCCGATTGATGGATATCGTGAAAACTGCCATCGAACAGGGGGAATACGAAGGAACAATAGTGATAAACGAAAAGGAGAGTAAACTTCGAATAAAGGCAACGCAGTGGCTCGAGTTCTTTATCGAGGATGACTATTACAAACTTCTGGAAGAAATTTTTGATGCCAGGGATGCCAGGGACATCATGCTGAAGACAAGAGAGACACTTGAGGCACTCAAAGTGGATTTCTCGCTGAGAATACATGATGAGAAGTACGGAGAGGAAAACAAGCATGTGCTCTATATGTACCCCATCTATAGGAGCGGAGAAGTGATAGGCGAAATCAACGTGTATCAGGAAATGGATAAGGTAACCCAGCACATGGTGAAAATGGTATCGCTTGCCGCATCAAAGGCCATGGAGAGGATGGAGGACCTGGGGGAAATCCTGCAGGATGTGGCACTCTACAAAATAGATGCCGGGGGAAAACTGGTATATGCCAACAGAAAATTTGAGGAAATGCTCGGATATTCACTGGATGAGATAAAAAATAGAGAGCTGGCAGAGTTTGTGGAAAACAGGGAGCGATTTTTTGAGGAACTCGAAAGAGGAACAGTCGAAAACTTCGTGAGCAGGTGGAAGGGAAAGGATAGAGACATCATAGCAAGTGAAAGCGCACGAAGGATAAATGGAGAAACTGTGGTTATACTTACCGATATAACCCGCCAGAAGGAGCAGGAGGATGAGGCGGAATTTTACAATTCGGTGCTCCGGCACGACATATTCAATAAAAATGAAATCGCTCTCGGGTATATGGGCCTTCTCGAAAAAACAAACCTGACGAAAAAACAACGGGAACTGATAGAAAAGATAAAGGATTCAATCCATGACTCAAATGAGCTGATTACAAATGTGAGGAAGCTGAGCGAGATACGGAGGGCGGGAAGAAAGCTCATCCCGGTGAACATAAAAAAGGTTGTGAAGGAGGTGTGCACCTCACACAAAGAGATGACCGACAAATGTGGTATTGAACTCTCCTGTACCGTGGAGCCTGCAACTGTGGAGGCAGATGAATTTGTGGGGGAGATTTTCTCGAACCTGATAAAAAATGCGGTGGAGCATGCCGGATGCACCACCATCACCATTCGGGGTACCGTGGAAAACAGTTACTATGCGATATCCGTTGCAGACAACGGAAAGGGTGTGGATAAAAAGGATCTGGACAAACTCTTTGAAAAGGGATGGAAAAAAGGTGGCAGCGGGAGTGGCCTCGGCCTTTATATAGTCAAACAGCTGGTGAAACGGTATGGCGGAAGGGTGGAGGCAAAAAGTGAAAATGGACTGAAAATCACCCTTTATTTTAAGATTGCGGGAAAAAGAAAAAAGGCTCCGCTGATGAAAATCAGGATTTAGCCGGTTCCTCTGTTTCTTCCAGGGGAGCCAAATTGGCAAACAATTCTTCCGTATCCACGACAATGAATTTTGGATAGGTGGTGGGTGAAATGGTGCAGGTAAATTCAGTGGCATATGCCGCATTTTCCCTGCTTATCACACCGGATATCTTGAATACAGCATCTCTTTCTTCAAAATTTATGGTGCCGTCTGTGATCTCATCAATAACCCCCTGTGCCTCGATTTTTCCGGTGGGCATCATCACTATTTCGAGGTCAAAGATGCACTCCCCTATTCTCTTTCCGTTCTCGATGACATCGCCGATTCCTGTATGCAGTCCAAGCAGATCGTTTTTTTCCATGATGCTAATTTCTTCGCTATATAAAAACCCTGTTCTTCAGATACCAGTACACCGGGTATGGAATCAAAACGAGCCATAGAACCGCTGCCCCGATGATAATGAAAATGGTTTCAAAATTGGTGAACGCATAACCAAAATAAAGCAGTGATGCAAACGGCATGACAATGACGATGTAAAGTAGGAATACTGCATCCTTCATCCAGTCTTTCATACACTGGTAATAGTACTGCAAATAAAAAGAAATCGATTCACGGTCCCACATGCATCATTGCATGCACCTCATCGTAGAGCTCGAAGTTATAGGCAATCTCCAGTTCGCTTTTGAGCAGGTAATAGTGGCTTTCCTCCATGCTTGAGAGATATCTTGCCATTGCCCTCTCTTCCTCCCCACTCAGATGCTCCTCCATCTCTTTATAGAACGCAGCTGCCATTTTCTCCGCTTCCATTGCTCTTTTGAGTATCTCCGAAAGCTGCATGTCATCGGTGACGGTGAACGGGGGAAATGGCATCTCGTCTTCCTCTGGAAGTGTTATCTCCCGCTCCGGAAATTTCTTTTTGAAAAGCGTTTCGAGCAGCTGCTGGTGTCCCCGTTCCTCGTTTTCCAGAAAGCCGAACTTTTCCTTGAGAAGATAGATGGCGGTCTGCTTCGCCGCTTTCCTGTAGTTTTGTGCGGCATCAATTTCCGCTTTCACGGCAATCTCCAGAATATTTTCAAGATCTGGCATGCATACTAAACACGCGTGTTTATAAAAATACTTGTTCTCCAGGAGCATACGGCCTACGCGGCGCCCCATCTCTCAAGAATGTGGATAGTGTCCTCTATCAGGTGAAGGCATTTCCTCTGGTGGAGCTTTGGAATGAGCACTCTGTGGCGGATCAGCCTATTTCTCGTTTTCTTTACCTTCTGCATCTCCCGGCAGGTCCTTTCATCAATGAGATTGAGTGCGAGCATCATAACTGTTATCTGATTGAAATTCAGTTTTTCCAGTTCCTCATCAAAGGGTTTTCTGCCCGCAACCATAAAGAAATCTTTGAGCTTTCCAAGTGCATATGCTTCAAGATACGCTGCCGAGAGAACAATACCCTTCATCCATTCTCTTTCATGAACGGTCAGCTGAAGCGTTTTGAGTACTCCGGGGACCACACAAATATTCACTGAAATCCCTCACATGTAATGCCCTCTCATCATAGGGCATATGAAACAAAAGGCCGCTCATTTATATTTTTTATGAAAAAATAAAAAGCATGGTAACATCCTTCACGATGGGCGGTGCCACCATTCAGAACCAGGTGAAGCGCAGATATTCCATCATATCATATGTGCGTACCGGGATGATTTTGCCTCCCTGCGTTATTGTACCATCGGCATATACATGGTATCGCCAGTAGCGGACAAACGGAAGCCGGATGAAATGTACGGTGTGTGTGGAAAGGGTTACATTGATGCAGAGGTTGTCATTTGCTGCATATATGGAAAACACTGTGGGGATAAGGATGCCGTGATTCAACACATACCGACTGCATCTGATGGTAACGTTTTCCGAGAAAAGCATATATGAGCCGTTGCTGAAAACCACAAAATCCTCCGCGGGCGCCGTGCGTTTCATCAGACGTGCCCAGAATATGGAACAGTCCTCTGCCAGTATTTTACCATTGAAATATCCCCGCTGAACGAGGGGTGCCGAAAAAAAGAATATGTTATGGTCATGATATCCCTTCCCGGTCACTTCTTTTTCTTCTCCGCCGTATGAAATGTTTCCCCTCACCTGTAGCTGCGGCACTGCAATCCATGTTTCATCTCTGTTTTTCCATCCTTTTGTCGTGTTTTCGAACATCAGATTAAACGATGCGGAGTCCGAAAAATAGGAGAGGCGGTAACATATGTTGTGTTGTGCATTTAGAAAACCCTTCATAATTTCTTTTTCATCCACAACCACGAGAGGCGCCTCATCGGAAAGGTAGAAAGAGGCATGGAGCGTTCTTTTTTCGTGGATGAGCGCACCATGGCGGTACAGATGCATTCCCGTCATGAGAATTCCCTCTCTGCCATCTGACACAGTGGTTATCATGAAAACCATGCTTTCGTTGTTTTCAAAGACGGCCTCAAAATACCATGTCTCCACGTGGGGTGGGAGTGCCGCATGAAATGCATCATCCGAAAGTTCCATGTCATACAGGGTAACGTGGTGCAGCATGAGTACGATAAGAATTGCAAGGGCCCCCTTCACCTGTTTACATAGAGGGATTCCATATAACTGTTGCTGTGCGGGCAACAAAGTAAAATTTCACTAACTTTTTATAAAAGGCCTGTTTATTATCGATGAGCGATGTGATTGAACAGATTGATAAGGGAATTATGGTTGAGATAACAGATGTCAAGCAGGCACTGAGTGCCGACAAGAGTGTCTGCGGGGTTCTCATCCGGGAGT
>QMSU01000115.1 GCA_003650975.1 Thermoplasmata archaeon | reverse complement strand
TGTGTAAAAGAGTGTGTAGTACTGGTAGCCGGTGGCATTTAAGAGGAGATGCGCCATGCGGAAGATGGGAGCCTTGATCACCTCGTATCCGAGAACCTCCCTCCTCACCCTGAAATCAAAGGGGTTGTTGGCACTCCAGAGAAATCCGTTCTTTGTGCGCTCCACATGGGAGGCGTACAGACCGAATTCCAGAAGGGCGATTTCCCGTGCCTCTGCATCGGCAATGAGCCACTGGGCATTCATGACACCCGTGTTTTCGGTGAGCATGTAGGAAATCACGTCATCAATGGTGTCCCCATACTGCATGGCCATTCTGGCACGGATGGCAAGGGGCATGCCCGAAAGCTTGTACACACCCTGTACAAAGGTGGTCTCTATCATCGCCAGCCCCTCGTCAGTCTGGTAATAATCCTCATCGCTCCAGATGAGCCCCGGGGAGGTGGCAATGAGCATGCGATGACCCTGCGAGGGCTCGATATCGAGAATAATATTCCATCGCTGGGCAATATAATAGGTGTACCACCACCCGCCACACCACACCGTGTCGCTTATCACAATGTTGCCGTCTTTCGTTGCATCCCCCACCGCCGCAAAACCGTTGCAGTGGTGACTGAAGGAAAAGGCCGAGGCAAGCTCCTCCTCGCTCCCGCTCAGGGAGGGAAAAATATTGGAGAGAGCATTGACAACGTCCCTTAACAGGTGCACACTCTTCTGGGGATTCACCATGATGCTCATGAGCTCGTACATCTCGTTCATGGCGAGGATATCCTCGTAGGTGATGGGCCTTCCGTATATTTCTACGCCCCGTGCCTTGGCACCATCGGCAATCCCGCGTACCTCCTGTTTGTATTCCTCAGGGTAGCTGCCCCAGAAAATGTTCATGGCAAGTCTTCTGCACTGGTTCCAGAAGGCAGCTGAGAGATTTTCGTATCTGCTGGAATTGACATCAGCGGAGAGTGCATGCGGGATAAAGGGGGCGTTGTGGATAACGTTGCTCCAGCGGTATATCATATCCGCTATCTCTGCATACAGAAGATAACCGTGCTGATATCCCCGGTCATAGGGTTCGCCCTCGATATGAACATAAATCCAGCCCTGGATGTTGTAGCGGCAGGCATCCCCGTACACGCTGTTATTTTCCACCTCAAGCACATAATTTACTGGAGAAAGTAACGGGATGAGTAACAGCAGGGCCCATATCTTCATATAATTGCATGCAGACCATTTTTATAAATCTTGGGGGCTGCCAATCAGTGCCTTCACCAGACTCACCACGTGTGCTGCCTCCCTTATTGAAAATACGTATTCCCTATCCTCTGTTGTCACCTTCATTTTCTTTATTAATCCATTCACGAATTCCACACCTGCTATATCCTCCATGCATACGGTGACCGAACGATGCGAGAGAAACGGGATGAAATGCAACTTCCTGTTGGTGATGGTAAGCGTTCCCGGCACCTTTCTGTGAGCGCCCCTCAGGTTGGCGCTTTTCTCCAGCATCACCCGCTCACCTTTTTCCAGCTCAATCACAAATGAAAAAGGAAACGGGCAATAAAAACTTTCCAGTTTACTCAAACACAATGCCGATGGCCACGCCGGCAAAGCCGACAGTGATGAAAAGGGGAGGAGGCATGATGTAAGTGGGCAGGCCCACAAAGCTGATAAAAACTGCCACATGCACGCCGTGGAACCAGTGCCCTTGCAAACCTGTCGTATCCAGCAGCGTGATGGGGGCAGCAATCACCACAGGTGATAAGGGGATAAAAGGAGGGAATAATATGCCTGCGCCTATTCCCAAAACTTTGCACATGGTATTCAGATAGACGCTGGATTCCCCGAATTTTTCCTGCAGGGCACAAACCAGTCCGTCAATCTCTTGCCGGGTGATGCCATTTTCCTCAATGGATTTTATCTGCTCAAGAATAAATGATATGTTTTTATCTGGGGAAGATGTTTCTTTGGTTTTTAATGCATTTTCTTCACCAAGGGAAGATGAAAATAGTGATACTATCAGAAGAATGCCGGCAAGGCATACGAGCAGTTTCATGGATTTTAAACCAGTGAGTTTATATAAACATGTTTCTGTGGTGTGCCCTACGTATACAGTTTTTTCATATAATGCAGATAGCCCGAGAAAAGCGCGCTGATGATGCAGACAACCATGAGCGAGAACCGTGTAACGAGCTGGGGACCCTTCAGGGCTCCCGAGGAAATCCAGGTGGTCCAGTAACTCGCAAAAAACAGGAGCAGAAAGAATATATATTCGAACGGCCTGCCGTGTATTTTTTCCCTGTGACGCATGAGCCACCGGTAAAAGAATAGCCAGAACACTACGGTGCACACCAGAACAGCCAGAAAAACGGTGATGGGAATCCGCCACTCTTCCATTATACAGAAAGAGAAAATGCCATAAAAATGTTCTTGTGCACTCAAAAGGATAAAATTATTTAATCCGTCACGGCTTTATCTCATGCTCAAAATTGTGGAGCGCTTCCCGGAGCAGATTGAGGATGCACTGAAAATACCGGCTCATTTTGATTTTGGAGAGGTTTCCAATGTGGTGGTTGCTGCCATGGGAGGGTCCGCCATCCCGGCTGATATCCTCAGCCATTTCTCGCAGGTGCCCTTTTCCCTTGTGCAGGACTATCACCTTCCCGCATCTCTTGACAAGAACACGCTTTTCATCGCAATAAGCTACAGCGGCAACACGGAGGAAACTCTTTCCTGTTTCAAAAAAGCCCGCGGGAAATGCAAAACACTTGCGGTAACATCAGGGGGAGCGCTCGCATCACTTGCGGAGCATGCCATCATCATCCCCGGCGGGATGCAACCGAGGGCAGCGATAGCCTATCTCCTCTTCCCGCTCGCACGGATACTCAGTGATGCGGGCATACTGACCGGCATCGACCTTGACGAGGCACTCTATATGGCACGGAGTACCAGAACCCGGTTCGGAGAACTTGCGCGGGATGTCGCCGCTGAAATACATGGGGTGCCAATTGTGTATGGCCACGGAATCATGGCATCCATTGCCCGGCGGTGGCGGCAGCAGCTCAACGAAAATGCGAAGATGCCCGCCTTTGATTTTGCCGTTCCCGAGTGCAATCACAATGAGATTGAGGCATGGGAGGGCGATGTGGGAGCTGTCACCTGCATATTTCTCCGGGAGAGAAACGAGCGGCAGCAGATTCAGCGGCGATTTTCCTTTATGAAAAAGATTTATGGGGAGAAGGCCCGGATCATTGAGGTATTTTCCGAGGGGGAAAATGCATTTGCCAGAGCGGTGTCACTCCTTTACCTCGGCGATATGGTGAGTGTTCACAGGGCACGCCTCAACGGAGTGGACGCAGAGCCTGTGAATCTGATAGCACAATTGAAGGATGAACTCTCTCAGCACTCAAGATCCTCATCATAGAACCCCTTCTTTTGAAAGGGCCCTCAGAAAGGGTTCGTTCATCACAGGGAAATAGCCAAAATCCCTATTTAAAGTATGCGATGTGTGGCAATACCGGCACGTCCCATTTTTCTTGTGAAAAGCAGTCACCTTTTCTCCTCATACTTCATAAGGCACTGGGCACTCTCAAGATAAGAAAAGCAAAGAATCACCTCATATACTGGAGCTGCCGCTCGTACCATCCTTCATAAGGGCATGCAGGAATGGCATAAAGGGCGGTTAACTTGAGAGCATCAGGCACTGTCATGAAAATAACCAGCATATTGCATCTTCAGAAGTAATCATATGAAGAACCGCCGAAAATAAGATATGAACAGACACCAGTGAGTAGGAGGGAAATGTTCATTTTTATCTCATGGAGAGGATACTGGTGGCTATTCACTCCATCCTGGATATGAATGGGCTACGGGAGTTTTCCAGAAATATGAAAGAGGAGATAAGCTGAAAGTCATAAAAATGCGGAATACAGGTGGGAAGTTTTCATCATTCTTGGATGGTTTATCTGCATATGCGGGTTAAATGCCCCCAACCTGCCACTCCATAAACCACAACAGAAAACTTTAAGAATAACTTATCTATTATATATCTTGAGGGGTGGGTATGCAAAAAGAAGAATTGATCCAGATGCACACCTTGCTCGTTCAGATAAAAAACGAGCTGGAAAAGCAGCTGGGAGACCGTGTAAACGGATCGTTTAAGGAATATGAGAAACTCGGTGTGCTTCCACACCACGTCCACAAATCAAAGAATGCGCACAAGAGGGCAATATTTACCCTCGGAAAGGAAATCGCGGAGCTCTATTCCCACGCCAGATTCTCTGAAATGTCGAGAGTGGCGCAGCGAATGGAGCGGGTATTGACAAAAATTTAAATACAAGCTCGGACTTAACTACACATGAAGTACAGATGGGCTACTGTAGTAGTTACTTTATTGCTTTTAAGTGGTTTTGGAGTACATAACGCATCCAAGGGCGTGCCGCTTGACATTGAGGATCATGGAACATACTGTATGATACGCATTCCAGATGCAGAATATCTGTACAACGACGGCTACCCGATGCTTCCCTATTACACAAGAACCTATACATTTCCTGCAGGGACATCAATTAATGACATCACCGTTACACCACAGGAGGTTGAACATATCACCCTCTCCAGAAAGATAGCACCGGCCCCGCCTGCGGTTCCCCTGAACATGCAGCCGGTGTCGGTTGAGGTGAAGGAGGGACCGGTATATCATCAGAATGAATTTTATCCGCAGGAGTGGT
>QMSU01000114.1 GCA_003650975.1 Thermoplasmata archaeon | reverse complement strand
GAACAGTACACTACGGTGCCAAAGTTACAGGAAATAGTAAGCATGCTCATGAAATCATGATATCCAGCACTCCGTGGATGATGCGAGGTGCATACGATTTTATTTTTTTATTGAACAGCAGTTCCACCTTCTTTCCCTGTTCCCTTGCAGTGCGTGCCGCCTTTTTCAGTATCCTTTCCGGGAAATCCTCCTCTCTGCACTTCTGGTGCAGATGAATCACGCCCTCGTTTTTCAGCACACCAAGGGCGTGGGAGAGAAAGCTCAGGGAATCAAAGTAGCCCATGACAATGCGGCTGGCCACACCCTGCGGTGCCACCTTCCTGCAATCTCCCAGCAGCGGTACCACCCGATCAGTGACCTGGTTAAGCATGCAATTATGGGAAAGATACGTGTACGCCACCGGATTTATCTCGCAGGCAAACACCTTTGCCCCACCATGGACAGCCAGGGGGAGGGTAAAATAGCCGATGCCTGCGAACATATCCACCACCACCTCATGCCTTTGCGCAACGCTTGCCATCCGTATCCGTTCATCCACGTTCCCGGAGGAAAACATTATCCGTGAAACATCGAAACGATATTTTATGCCATTCTCAATGTGTACTGTCTCCGCATTGTCTCCATATATAAATGTGAAGTGGGGCGTTCTTGTGATACCGCTGATGCCCCTCACGTCCTCCAGTACGGTTTTGCAGTCCAGCACCTGCGCATAGGCACGGGCAACCCTCTCCTTTTCGGATATGCCGGGCATTTTCACCACCAGCACGTCGCCGAACTTCTCCCATTTCCTCGGCAGGTGTTTGAGATCCCTCTCCGGTATATCCTTCAGAAGTTTTTTTATTTCTTCAAACGGAATAAATGGCTTTCTCTGAAGGTAGTTTTTTTGTTCCACCACCTCAAATTCTGCGGCAATGTCCGGTATTGCTTTCACGGGGATTTCCACCTTATCCTCATATCGTTTTATTTTCCTTTTGTCGTCGATAATCCCCTGCTCCACAAGTATGCATTTGATCGTTTCTGCCTGATTCTTACCCACCACAATAGCCAGAGCCACAAAACCTACAATGAACACACGGAAAAAAAGCTTTGCCCTGCCATCTTCCGCAGTATATACCATATAAGAGAAGGATGCTTTTTGATGAATGCCCGTGCCACCTCTGACTGGTAATCAATATCTCCGTACCGTGTTATCAGTTCCACCTCCTCTGCAATGTGGCCGGCAAGGTAATTGAAGTCATCATTGGAGAGCCTCACAAAAATCCGCCGTGCCAGAAGGGCCCGTTTCAACTCTTGTCCGAACCTTTGCATGAATTCTCTCCGGTACTGTTCAAAATCATCGAAATGCTCCGAAAGAAGGTGCGCTGCAAGAAGCAGCGGATACAATCCACCGCCGGATGTTGCCTTCACCTGTCCTGCAGCATCTCCGAGAAGTACCACATTTTCTTTCCAGAATTTCCGCATACCCATGGGAATGAGCGCCCCCTTCGCATGTTTCACATCTACAGATATCATCGCTGCGAATGCATCGAGTTTCTGGCGAAGGCCCCGTTCGGTGCTCCCGAGCCCCACCCGGGTTTTTTCCCCATCAGGAATGCACCATGAAAAAAATCCCGGAGAAAACCGCGTATCAAGATATATGCGCACAAACCGGTCTTCACCGAATGTACGTGCTTCTCCCTGAATGGTATTGATATATTCCACGTTTCCCATGCTGAAACGGTGGGCAACGGCGCTCTGCGCTCCATCAGCCCCGATAAGCACGTCAAATGAAATATCGGCGCTTCCTGTTATCCGGTGTTCGGAAATATGCACTGCCTTTGTTTCCATCCGGTATATTGCCCCCTCGGCCATGGCCTTTTCTGCAATCTCGCGGTCAAAGGCATTCCGGTCTATCACATAGGCATGGGTTTTATCGCCACCGATGCGGACACACCTGCCATCTGGAAAAAAGACATCAGCCCCCCTGATTTCATTGGTGACCGCTTCTGTGTTCGAAAGTCGTATGACGCGCTCGCTCACCAGCCCCCCGCATACCTTCTCTCCCACGGCACGGTTTTTTTCGAGCACAATAACGCGGTATCCCTTCTTCGAGAGCAGATACGCTGCCATGCTGCCTGCTGCCCCTGCACCCACAATGGCGGCATCATATCGCATCACATTTAAGTAATGAATGTATTTAATAGTAATGCCTTTCAAACACAAGCTCTCCTATGTGGCCAAATTCGTCGTGAGCCCGGACGGGAAGAGAATTGGCGAGAGCATCTCGGTGTTTGAGGACCTCCTCATCATAAAAAAGAAGGAAACGTTTTACGCCATACCATTCAAACACGTGGAGTTGAAAAATAACGAAATCCATTTAAAGGGGATTGTCCAGTGGGATAGGGCAAAAAGCCTTGCACGGAAGTGGAAACATGCACAAGATGGTTATCGTGGTCAATGACGGCATTGAAATGTCGCCGGGAAAGATGGCGGTGCAGGTGGCACATGCCGCAGTCAGCTGCACGCTTAAGGCAAAGGCCAGAAGGTCGAAACTTTTGAGCACATGGCTCGATGGAGGGCAGAAAAAGGTGGTGGTGAAGGCGGAGGAGGATGAGATACTCTCACTGGAAAGAAAGGCGAAATCGCTTGGCCTCATAACTGCCCTGATACAGGATGCAGGACTCACCGAACTCCCACCGGGAACGCTCACGGCACTTGCCATAGGCCCTGATGAGGAAGGAACGGTGGATAAGGTGACGGGTCACCTGCCGCTCAAATGAAAAAAGAAATTCGTGTGCTGGGGATAGACGACATGCCCTTTTCATTCAACGAGGAGACGGTGGACATTGTGGGTGTGGTCATGCGGGGCGGTGTGTATCTCGAGGGTGTGCTGAAAGCCACCATCACAGTTGATGGGGACGATGCCACCGAGAATATCATCTCAATGGTGGAGGGCACACGCCACAGAAAGCAGCTCAAGGTAATCATGATTGACGGTGCTGCCCTCGGCGGATTCAACATTGTTGACTGCTCCCTTGTACACGCACGTACAAAAATTCCGGTGATCACCGTCACCAGAAACAAGCCGGATATGGCACGCATCAGGGAGGCGCTCCAGAAGCACTTTTCTGACTGGAGATGGAGATGGGACATCCTGAAAAGCACGAGTATGGAACAGATCATGCTCAGATACCCCGTATATGCTGCGTCATGGGGTCTCACCACAGAGGAGATGAAAGACATAATCAAACTCTCCATCGTGCGGGGGGCCATACCGGAACCGCTGAGAGTGGCGCATCTCATCGCCACGGGTATGAAAACGGGAGAATCACACGGAAGATGCTGACTTTATCGCCTGTATGATATGAGAGAGCTGCTCCACGTTTTCCTCGATCAGCGAGCCGGTCACAATCACATCGGCTCCTGCTGCAATTTTTCTTTGCGCGAGCTCGGCGGTTTTTATTCCTCCTCCCACAATGAGGGGAATTTCTACGGCTTCTCTCACCGCCCTCACCATTTCGTCCGGGACTGGCCTCTCCGGATTGGAGCCTGCATCCATGTACACCACCTGCATACCCATGCATTCTGCGTATACGGCGTAGTTCACCGCCTTCTCATGATCATTCCCCCGCACCACCTCAAGGGGTATCTTGGTCTCCACCGTTGTCGGTTTCCTGCTCGTGCTCACCACCATATATCCCGTGGGAATGGGTGTGATTCCCCACCGCTTCACCAGCATGGCACCCGCCATCTGCTGCTGCCGTTTGTATTCCAGCGCGGGAGAGTTCAGCACGTCCATAAAAAAGATGTAATCGGCATTCCTTGCCAGTGTCTGCGCGTTATTGGGAAAGATAATCACAGGAAGCGAGCAGTTCTTCTTGATTTCCTCAATGGTGCGGTATGCCGTTTCCCGGTCGGGAACCGTCGAGCCACCCACCATGATGCCGTCACTACCGTATTGCTCCACACGGCGTGCCAGCACACCTGCCTCCCCGGGTTCCTGCGAGTCCGGATCAATGAGCGAAAGATGCATTTTTTTACCGCGAGCAAATGTAAGCATCGGCTCTAAATGGGGTGGAGTAAATATATTTTTCCCAAATCCCCACATTACACATAACTTCTGCTAAGAGAAGAAGCAGAGGAAAAAGTGATCAATGTTTCCTATCTCTGTAAAATGATATCATCCACATGGATGTAGGTAACATCGCTGTCTGCGATGACAGTCTCACGGCCACTTCCATCCCTCATATTTCCCCATTCCGGTTACGGTGATGGTGAGCTCATCACCATCTTCCCATGTCATTTCATTTTCATTTATCCATGTTGGCATTAACATACAGAAGGTCATAAACAATATCAACAACTTCCTCATTTCACCACCTCACATTATTATGCTCAATATATCATTATATAATATTTGCGAAAAGCATAAAAATAATAACAAAAGGTATAAATATTAGGATGTAAATTATTTTTATGAAGTACAGTTTAATAAAGAAAAGCATATTTGCAATAATTATGTCCTTACTCCTTTTAAACATGCCTTTTATTCAAGTTATAGATGCAAGCAATAAAAAAGAAATCTCTGTCGAGATATACGCCCCCAATGGAATATGGAAAGTAACCAAAAATATATCGATAGAAGCAATGAAACATATATTTTCATTGATGAACAGAATAAACGAAAAAAACATTGATGAACTTTTATCTGAATTGAATAAATATGACTTGCTTGGGAATTTTTCTATACAGGAAATAAAAGAACT
>QMSU01000113.1 GCA_003650975.1 Thermoplasmata archaeon | reverse complement strand
TGAGACGCTTGGGTTACAAGTAGCCGCGGCGGTCCATGGAGGCCGGAGGTGGAGGAATCGGAGTTGAGCGAATTCAGGAGAACGCTGGTCACCAGTGCACTTCCATACGCCAACGGAAGGATCCACATCGGGCACCTTGCCGGCGCGTATCTGCCGGCGGACATCTACGTGCGCTACCTGCGAATGAAAGGTGAGGAAGTACTCTTTGTGTGTGGCTCAGACGAGCACGGGGTGCCTATCACCCTACGGGCCCTGGAGGAGGGCACTACGCCAAAGGCGGTTATCGATCGCTTTCACGGGGAGAATGAGAAAGCCTTCAAGGCTGCTCAGATCGACTTCGACATATACGGCCGCACCTCTTGGCCCAGACATCACGAATTTGCTCAAGACTTCTTCAAGCGCCTCATGGAAGGTGGCTACATCGAGAAGCGAACGATCGAGCAATACTACTCTGAGAAGATGAAGATGTTCTTGCCCGACCGCTACGTGGAAGGCACTTGCCCGAAGTGCGGTTACGAGAAGGCGCGCGGGGATCAGTGCGACAACTGCTCGGCGACTTATGAAGTAACCGAGCTGCTCTCGCCCCACTCCACGATTCCCGGCGATGGATCGACTCCTGTGCTGAAGGAGACCGTCCACTGGTTCCTGAGACTAGACCTGTTCCAAGAGCGGCTGGAGAGGTGGATAGGTGAACGAAGCGGTTGGCGTCCCAACGTCAAGGGGGGAGCGATCAGCTGGCTGAAGGAGGGTCTGAGGCCGCGCTGCGTGACCCGCGATACCGAATGGGGCGTTGAAATACCGGTGGATGATCCGGATGCCAGGGGGAAACGGATCTACGTGTGGTTCGACGCGCCCATCGGTTACATCACAAACACGGCCGTCTGGGCTGAGCGCAGCGGAAGGCCAGAGGCCTGGCGTGAATACTGGCAGTCGGAAGAGTGCAGGATCGTGCACTTCATAGGTAAAGACAACATCCAATTCCACGCCATAATCTTCCCGGCCATGCTCGCAGGCCATGGCGACTACATCCTGCCGGACATGGTGGTAGCGAACGAGTACCTGAACTTCCTGCGGGCCGGTCAGAGTGCCGCTGAGAAGTTCTCGAAGAGCAGGGGAACGGTTGTCGAGGTCGGGTGGTTCGTTGAGACCTTTGGAGCCGACCGGCTTCGCTACTACCTAACCGCCATTGCACCTGAGACTTCCGATTCGGAGTTCTCCTGGCGTGACTTCAGAGACCGGACCAATGGCGAGGCTGCGGACGTCCTGGGGAACTTCATCCATAGGACCCTCAGCTTCACGATGAAGACCTTCGGGGGCAGGGTGCCGCCACCGCAGCAGGCTGGGGAGCGGGAAGAGCGTGTGGCCGAGAAGATTCTGCAGGCGCGCGCTGATGTGGGCAGGCTGTTGGAGAGCTTCCAATTCCGCCAGGCTCAGAATGCTCTGATGGAACTGGCGCGGGAAGGGAATCGTTATTTCGATGAGCAGCAGCCTTGGGTGACCCGGAAGAGCGATCTTGGTGCGTGCGCGCGCACGATCAATACCTGCTTGCAGATAGCAGGCGCACTCAGCCGGCTAATGGCGCCGTTCCTCCCCGGTGCGGCGGAACGGCTGGCGCGGATGCTGGGTATGAATGATCACGACAAGCCAGGGTCCTGGGAGCGCATTGGCGTAGAACGACTGGCGGAGGGACATGAGATCAGCAAGCCCGAGATCCTGTTCCCGAAGCTGGAGCCTGATCAGGTACCCGAGTAGCAGGCGAGATGGCAAAGAGGGGGGTGTGCCATGCGGTGGAGATTCTTTGCGCTGTTGCTTGGGTTGGCTCTGATGGGCGGCCTTTCGCTCCTTCCCGGGTGCGGCGGGTCCCCCTCGGGGGAGTCTTCGCAGCCGGGAGGGACAACGGAACGGGAGGGTTCCGAGCCTGGATCCAGACCCGGCAGTGGGCCCGAGGTGACACCTCGGGGGGAGTTGGGTTCTGCCTTCACAGAACCGCACGAGTTGCCCCCCGTGCGAGAGAACGAGCCGCCTACAGCAAAGCTCCGCGTGGAGCCAAAGGTGGGCTGGGCGGGCCTGACACAGTTCCAGTTCCGGGCGGACCACTCTCTGGACGATCGGGACTCGCCGAGCCGACTCGAGAAAAAGTGGGATCTCGATGGTGACGGAATCTGGGACGGAACCCGGTTCCGCAAGACTTCAAGCGAGGTAATGGTCTTTGAGAAGCCCGGACGCTACCGCCCGCGGCTTCTTGTCAGGGACAGCGGGGGACTTGTCGACTCCGTCGTAGGTGAGGAAATCATCGTCAAGGACCCGTGTGCCGGTCTCGACTTCGACTTGGTTGATGTCAATCCCAACTCGCCCACCTACAACGAACACGTGCGCCTCTCGGATTTCCGTGGCCGACGGGTGATTCTCTGGTATACGACGGGCCATGCGTGAGGTGGAATCCGCCGGCGGTTCGTCGGCGTTGCGGACTTCGCCAAGGAGCTTGCAGAGAGTGACGAATTCTCGGACGTGGCGGTACTGGTCGTCCTAGCGCGCGATAAGAGGGCCAAGGTGATGGAGATGGTTGGTGAGAGGAGACTACCAGTGCTGCTTGATACCGATGTGGTTGATTTCAAGAGCACCTTCGGCGTGGGTGGTGGCCGCTTCTTCCTGGTCTCGCGCAAAGGGTGCGTGAGAAGGGCCAAGGGCGTGAGAGCCGTGAAATGCTCTGCTGATCTGCAGGTCCTCAAAGATCAGCTCCGCGCTCTGGACAGGGAGTAGGTCTCGGTTGCCCCGAGCGGGCGTGATGCCACCGGGTCCTTTGGGATGCACTGCACAGACCTAGTGCTGCCTTTCTCAGGTTCCTGGGCGACGCGCGCTTGGCTCTCAACTTTCCTTGTGAACGGGTAGGAGGTCCGAGACCCTTGGGGAACGGCAGATCTGCAGCAGAGTCGGGTCCTCGACGATCGTTTGCCAGTCCCTGAATCCATAGCGGACTGCAGACTTGAGATGGATTTCGGCTTCTGCGGTCCGTCCCGAGTGAGCCTTCGCACGGACAAGCGCGAGGTAGAGATCGCGGCTCTTGTCATAGAACTGGAAGCATGCCTCAAGTACTGAGGCTGCGTCTTCGTAGCGGCCGCGATTCATCATGGCGTTTGCGGCAAGAAGCACTTGTCTGAGTGTGCCCAAACGGCTCCGCACTACGCGCTCTAGTGTCTCCCTTACCTTTGAGGCACTGCCTCTGCCCTCCATCCACTGTATCTCGGCTTTGAGCCAGTCCACGATTTCGCGCGGCCCTCCTCCTGAGGCCTGAGATTCTGCAAGCAGGTTCCGGGCGGACTCGGGGAGTTCGAGGATAAGGGCCGACTCTACAGCCAGAAGAAGCACTTCGGGGCGCCCTTCACCTGTGCCCTTCGCAATGTCAGCCAGGAAGCGGGCGGATTGGAGGCGACGGCCGGCCTCCACGAAGGTTGTGCGCTCTACTGCCAACCGCTGTGCCTGCCTGAACTCCTGGGCTGCCTCATCGAAGCGCTCGAGGCGGCAGAGGGCCTGAGCACGTACCATATGCTCACGCGAAAGCAGCCTTGGATCCCGTGGCAGTGCTCGCCTCAGGCCATTTGAGCTGCCGGATGCCGTCAGCGCCCTTAGCGCTTCTGTGGGGTTCCCTTGGTCAAGGTGGTACATACCACGGGCCAAACGGAGTTCCAGCACGCCTGGGGCCAATCTTTGGAGGCTGTCCAACTTCGCTCCTAGTCCACCCAAATGCCCCGTCGATAGGTCCAGCCAGGCATCGAGGAGCCTCGCTCTGAAGGTTTTCCCAAGTGATGCCATCAGTGGGCGCGCCAGGCGCCTTGCCCGGGCTGGGTTTCCGTCGAGGATCGCCCTCCAGGAACGCAGAAGGGAGTTGTGGTATCTCACCATCTGGTATGGGTCTGATGCAGTGCCTGGGCGCAGGACGTAGCGAAGGGGATCGGCTTCAGGGGCCAGTGAATCTACGAGGGACCTAAGCCTCCTTGCGTTTTCGGGGGAGGCCTTTGCGGTGCCGGTAGGGAACTCGTGGGCTAGGGTTGAGAGGCAGAGAAGCCCCTCAGGGGTTGCGAGACCTGCAATCGGAGCCCAGCCGTATTCCTCGCGCGCACTCAGGGCTTCGATGAGTAGGTCGTTGCGCCCCGGGGTTGCCTTTCCTTCGAGCACCGCTGACAGGGAGATTCCTCGGGCTGCTGGGTCTACCCGCAGCTCTTCCCTCCTTGCACCCGCCAGGTCGAGCAGGGTAGGGGGAATGTCGCAGAGCCAAACCAAGCCCTCTCTTACGCCCCAGGAGCGCTCGGGCGCCTTCCAGATGAGAGGGACCGATACGGTCGATGGAAGCAGCAGAAGCCCAACTTCGGCTTCGGGATCGGATTCAGTCGCGTGGCCGCGTGGTGAGGTGACGATCAGGTGCGTCCAGGCCAAGCGTCCGGCGCTAGAAAGAGAGTCGATCAGGCTACCCAGAGCGTCGTCGGCCTCTTTCACTTCGGCGAGATAGGCGTCGGATTCCGTCAGCGACCAGGGTGCTACAGGCAAGTGGGGTGGCGCAGGAGAACCAAGGTGTATCCACAAGAAGCAGGGTTGTTCTTGCGCTGAAAGCCACCGCCACGCTAGTCGCGTTACCACCGCCGAGGAAGCATCCCCTGCTCGCGCAACCCAGACGCTGTCGAACCTTTCGCTTAGGGGCATGACCGCCTCGGAGTCTGTGGCGCAGAAAGCCGCAGACTTGTAGCCCACTT
>QMSU01000112.1 GCA_003650975.1 Thermoplasmata archaeon | reverse complement strand
ATTTATTGAATGGTATAATAATCATAGATACCACATGGGCATCCATGATTATCCTGCCAATGTATATTTTTCAAAAAATGTTACCGATGTTACTTGACATTACACATGTGAAAATGTTTATTATGGCAATGCCCATCTTATAGAAGAACATGTACAACAGGTATGCAGTGATTGTACCCCTCGTGGCACTGGTGTGGGGTGGCTCGTTTATCGCTGTCAAGGTGGCAGTGGGAGGACTCTCTCCCATACTGCTTGCTCTTCTGAGATTTGCCCTTGCATCTCCCGCGATGCTTGGAATAGCACTCCTGAAAAGAAAGTCGCTTGTCATCCACGTGAAGGATGTGCCCGCTGTGGTTCTTCTCGCACTCACCGGCGTCACGCTCCTCTATGTGTTCCAGTTCACGGGCATAAAATACACCACGGCCACCAGTGCAGCGCTTCTCATAAACACCAACGTGCTTTTTATCGCCATTCTGTCTGCCATTCTGTTAAAGGAGGTGCTGTCACGCAAAAAAATATTCGGGGTAATCTGCGGTTTCCTCGGGGCCGCACTCATTGTCACCAACGGCTCTCTCCTTGTCACCCGCCCATTCGGGGGTGACATGCTGATTATCCTCTCTGCACTCTGCTGGGCGGTGTATTCGGTGGCTGGAAAGAAGGTGATGGAACGATACGACCCGATTACAATAAATACCCATGTATTTTTCCTGGGGACCCTGCTGCTTGTTCCCTTTGCCTTCAGGGATATGGCGGGGGCAACCGTTTCTGGAGAGGCATGGGCAATAATTGTGTATCTGGCGCTTGCATGCTCTGTCTTTGGCTATGTGGCCTGGTATGATGCCCTTGCCCGCATGGATGCCACAAAGGTGGCCATATTTCTCAATCTGATACCTCTCTTTGCCATACTTATTGCCCATGTGGTGCTTCACGAGCGAATCACCACCGTGACCGTCATCGGTGCGGCGTTGATTCTCTATGCCATACATCTCACCGAGAAAGGATAGTTCATTGCCACTTAAAGAACCGTTTCCACGCCCACAGCACAGACCATGATGCGACAGGGTGTGGGGCATGAAGCTATTCTGCCGTTCATGGGATAAATATAGAACATTTTATATCCAAGGTGCAATATTTAATCATATGGAGTATTTGAGGGCGATTCTTTCATGGCCATACGGCATTATCATACTTCTTGTAGCAGGGAGCATAGTTACCTCTTCTTCCATCATCATCTTGGTATTAAGGAAGGATTTCAGAAATGTCAATTTCTTTTTCCCCCTCACAATGGCATCAGTGCTCATATGGTCGGCAGGATATCTCGGAGAATTGCTGACGCCGGAAAAATCGGTGATGATTTTGCTCTCAAAGATCGAGTACATTGGAATATCCCTGATATCATTTGGCTGGTTCATGTTCTGTGCGCAGTATACCGGGAGGGTAAAAAAGATTACGGAGGGAAAATATCTGTACCCTTTGTTGCTGATACCCCTTGTCACAATGTTTCTCGCATGGACAAACGAACACCACGGCCTGATATGGGCACATATCACCACGGTGGAAAGCGGCCCATATGTTATTCTTGACATAACCTACGGCATCTGGTTCTGGATTTACAGCGCATATTCATACCTGCTGTTGACGGCAAGCACCTTTCTCCTGATATCTCATGCAATGAAGGGCGCGTCCAGAGCCCGCTTCACAACAATCATTCTGGCGGCACTCATACCGTGGACCGGTCAGATTCTCTATATCACAAACCTGTCCTTTTATCTCGATTTCACCCCTGTTGCATTCAGCATAGGCGGTGCAATCCTTCTTTTTGGAATTTACAATTACAGAATATTTGATTTTTTACCGATAGCACGAAATGCAGTCATTGAACAGATGGTGGAAGGAATCATTGTGTGTGATGCGCAAAATGTTATCACGGATATGAATCCCGCATCTGAACGCATATTCGGTATATCCAAAAAGGATGCCATGGGAAAGAAAGCACCAGAGGTGTTCAAAGATTGTGTTGAGCTGGTGAAATTGTGCGAAGATGAAGGGGCAAAGGAAAAAACGTGCGAGCATAAGGGAAGGTACTACCGTGCAAAGCCCTCCACCATATCCGGCCATGGTATCGTTCTCGGTAAATTGGTTCTTATTGAAGATGTGACAAAACAAAAGAAAGCAGAACAAAAATTGCGGGAATCAAAACAAAGATTCGAGGATATTGCGCGGAGCTCTGCGGACTGGATATGGGAGGTTGACAAAGAAGGAAAATATGTGTATGTGTCTGGAAAGGTGAAACGGATACTCGGGTATGCGCCCAAGGAGTTGATAGGAAAAACCCCCTTTTCGCTCATGCCGAAAGAGGAGGGAAAAAGAATAAGAGAGATATTCCAAAAAATTGCATCCAAAAAGGAAAACATCGTTGATCTGGAAAACTGGAATGTGACAAAGGATGGAAGAAAGGTGTGCTTTCTCACCAACGGTGTGCCCATACTCGACGAAAAAGGAAATCTCATTGGATACCGAGGGGTGGATAAGGATATCACAGAACGTAAAAAGGCCGAGAGAAAAATAACCGAACTCAATGAAACACTCCGCCTCATCAACAAAATCATGCGCCACGACATACTCAATGATCTCCAGATTGCAGACAGCTCACTGGAACTTTACTCGGAGGAAAAGAATGAGGCGTTCATGGAAAAGGCACGGGAACGCATTCATAAAAGCATAGCCCTCATAGAGAAAATGAAGGGTCTGGAAGCCACAATTTCATCGGGCAAGGGGTTGAAAGAATGCCATGTAGGGGAAGTGGTGAATGCGGTTGTCAAAAACTACGAGGTGAACTGCACCGTGAGGGGAGACTGCACCGTGATGGCGGATGAGGCATTTTATTCGGTCATTGATAATCTGGTGAGAAATGCCGTTGTCCATGGAAAAACGGATAAAATTGACATCACCATTGAGGGGCGGGGAAATGAATGCGAGATACGCATCGCCGACCATGGCAGGGGTATTCCCGACGAAATCAAGAAGAAGCTATTCGAGCAACGATTCAGGCACGGCGATACGGCGGGAACAGGGCTGGGGCTGTATATTGTGAAGAAGACCATAGAGCGTTATGGCGGAAGCATCCGCGTTGAGGACAACGAGCCGGTCGGTACAGTATTCGTGATAACCCTGAAACAATATGCGGGTGATTGACCGGAAAATCATGTTCATGTTATTTTAATGAATATTACAGTTCTCTCATATAAAACAATCGATAATCATTTATAATAAAATTCATTTACTTCTGGGGAGCGATGAGTGAAAGGAAACTGAGCGAGCAGATGATGCTGGCGGCAATTGTGCAGTGCGCAAAAGAAGCGGTGATAAGTGTCAATCCAGAGGGAAAGATTATCTATCTCAACAAAGCGGCAGAGGATTTATTCGGATGGAAGGCGGAAGAGGTTATAGGTAAACCCATGTCCATATTTGCCAGTGATGCAAGGAAACAGAAAAAGCAGTTTATGGAGGCAATAAAAAAAGGAGGGGCACAATTTGAAACTGTGAGGAGGGCAAGAGATGGAAGAGAAATACCCGTTCTCATGACGGTTATGCCGGTAAAAGATGAGAAAGGCAATTTACTCTTTTCATCGGGCATTATGGTTGACATCCGTGAGCAGAAGAAGTATGAAGCGAAGGTAGAGCATTTAAATGAAGTTCTGCGCGCAATAAGAGATGTCAATCAGCTCATCACGAAGGAAAGAAACGAGGAGAATTTGCTGCAGAAAGCATGCGACATTCTTGTGAAGGTTAAGGGTTACACCGGTGTATGCATCTTGTACAAAGGGAAAAGTTATACGGCAGGGGAAGAAAAGGAATGCAAAAAAGTTCTTGAATTCATTAAAAAAGAGGGAGCGGAAAAGAAAGAAATTACCTCATATAAATTTGACGAGCGTTACCTGGTCATTTCCCCCATAATAAAGAACGATATCCATGCCTTCCTTTACGTCATCCGTTCGAAAGAATTTAACGAAGAGGAAATGGGTCTGTTGAAGGAGATAAGCGGTGACATTGCCTTTGCACTGGATTCCATAGCCAAGGAGAGGGAACTCAAGGAAAAGGAAATTCTGCTCTCGCATGTATTTGAGAGCGTGCAGGACGGCATAAGCATTCTTGAGACAGACCTCACAATAAAGTATGTCAACAGCACGATGGAGAAATGGTATGAAAAAAACATGCCACTTGTAGGCCAGAAATGCTATGAAGCATATCATAATCGCAACAGACCGTGCGACCCCTGTCCCTCGTTACGCTGTATTGGATCCGGCAGGATGGAGCGAAACATCGTGCCGGGGCTTCCTGGTTCTCGTGCGGAATGGATAGAACTGTTCAGCTATCCCATGAAGGATGATTCGGGGAATGTGACGGGTGTGGTTGAATTTGTGAGAGACATAACGGCAAGGAAGGAAGCGGAAAACAAACTGAGAGAAAGTGAGATGCGATTCAGGAGTATATTCGAGAATGCCACTGTGGGCATGTACCGAACGACGCCTGACGGAAAAATTTTGATGGCAAATCCGTTCCTTGTAAAACTTCTTGGTTATGAAAGTGAGGAGGAGTTGAAAAGGAGAGATCTGAATGAAGAAGGATACTATGAACCCGACTACAAGAGAGAGAAATTCATAAAAGAAATTGAGAAAAAGGGATATTTTGTGGGCGAGCAGGCATGGAAGAGAAAAGACGGGTCAACCATTTTTGTTAGAGAGAGTGCTGTTGCTGTGAGAGATGAAGATGGAAAAACGCTTTATTATGACGGT
>QMSU01000111.1 GCA_003650975.1 Thermoplasmata archaeon | reverse complement strand
GGATTTCACCCTGGATTACGAAAGGTGCAATGTCACCATAGGGGGGAACCGGTTTTACGAGGAAAATGGTACCTTTGTTATCACCTATCGGAAAGATGATTTCAGCGTTGTCATGACCATTGAACCACAGGGAATGCCGTTCACCACCGTCCGGGAACTTGAGGGATGGCAGTGGGGAGGATGGCATGTGGGGGCACCCTACGGAACGGGGAATGCCACGGTGCGGTATAACGGCAATACCTTCGAGGTGAGGGGGAATGCGTACCACGACCACAACTGGGGGATGTCGAGGAAACGCCAGCTCAACTGGGACTGGAGTGAATTTTTCATCGGCAACGGAAGCATCGTCTATGGCGCCGCAGGAAACCGTGAATTGAAAGGGGGTATCCATTATGTGGATGAAAACACCCACATCTTCATCAGGGAGGACAAAGCGCACATCGATTACGTGGAGTGGGGCAGGATAAACGGCTTCAAAAAGCCCACAAAGATGCATATGTACGGTGAGGATGAAAACCTCCGTGTCGACCTGTATATTGAACTCGAGAAGGCGTATGTTCTTGGTTTCGGGGTCATGGGAAAACCGTACCTGCGGGGAAGGGCATATGGAGAGGTTTCTGTAAATGGCGTGACAAAGTCAGTGAATGCCACCGGTTTTTACGAGCACCACGGAGGGTTTGGATAGCCGTATATCAGATGCACTTCAGCGCCAGATGTCTCAAGAACGAAAGAATTTTTCCTTTTACCATGCATGTTCGAAGGATAACCTCTCTGTCCATTCATAATAAAAAAGAAAAAGGGGAAAAGGGTTACGACACACCCAGCACCAGGGGCCCCAGTACGAATCCATTTGCGGTTTTTGTGGCATCGGCTGCCGTTGCGGTGATGGTCACAGGACCTATGCCAAGGACGAGTCCCGTTTTCAGTGTTACTTCCTCGCCTGCGGGAATGGTCACGGTGCCGCTCTTTTCCTTTCCGAGAAATACCAGCCCGTCAAACACAATACTCCATGCCACGTTCTCCGCATCTGCCGTTCCCACATTGGCAACGGTGGCCTTTGCACCGAATCCTCCCGTAATCTCCTGTATGGAGAGTATCGGGGTGGGCGGCAATCCCGCGCCGTCGTAGTAGATGTCAGCATCACCGCTTCTGGTATCGGTCCACAGTGTATGTCCCGAGTGTGCGATGTGCGCTGTCCGGTATTCCTCATAGACGGTACCGGATTCATCGTTAATCATCACCGGTTCGCTCCATTTCACCCCGCCATCATCCGTGTGGGATACGTACAGGTTGCCGTCAAGGACAAAAATACAGCTTGCACCCTCTCCATATGCGATGATTGAGGGATACTGCTCGTCCACCGCGGGGTCTGCGGCGATGGTGCTTGTCTCCCAGGTGGTGCCGCCGTCATGGGAATAGTAACAGATGATATCCTGTTTCCCGGGTATCATGATGTCAGCCTGCAGCACAATATAGATGTATCCGTTTTCCGCGGCAATATCCGGGTAGGTGTTGTCCTCCTCGCCGCCGAGATAATACCAGTTCATTACCCAGTTTTCCTCCCACCAGTCATGCACGTCGGCTATGGCGAGCAAAATGTCCCGTCCCTGTGACTCCCGGGATTCGTTGTACTGATCCCAGGCGGCATACATCATGCCGCTGCTTCGGTCGATGTCCACGCAGGCGTGCGCGGCATTATCGTATTCGGGCCACCACCATCCCCAGCCACTGTCCGACGCCGTGTAATCGGGGAAGTTAAAGACCGGCACATGCTCATGCGTCTCTCCCTCGTAATCGCTTCCCTCTGTGGACGCAATCACGCCGTACCACCATGTGGCATCTCCCACGTCATCATATCCTGCAATGTCCGCACTCTCCCTGTCACGCTGGCCGTAGGTGGTCCAGTCCCAGTATACAAGTTCCCATGTATCAGGGTCTGTGGGCTCTCCCACTCTCAGAAGGTACTGGGCGCTGCCATCGAAATCCGATGGGTCAGGTGTAAACGTTCCCACAAACGAGTTTTCCCCGCGCCAGTAATCGATTGCGGGATAGTCCTGCACCCCCTCTATGGAATAGTATCCCATGTCATCCCAGCTCTGTCCCTGGTCGGATGAATAGAGAAAGGCGATGTCCTGTTCCATCAAACTCTGGTAGATGGTGTACGCGCCGAACAATCCTCCCGAGCTGCTTAGTGCAAGTGTGGGATGGATGTCATCGTATTCCGTGGTTGCCGCGGGGATGTCCAGTGGAGCAAGCATCGGCGTAAGGGTGAGGGGAACCTCCCTTTTCTCCGTTGATACCGGTTTCGGGATGGTGGACGGTGTTATGGGCGTCACCCAGTGGGGAAGGGATGCGCCGTCGTTCTCCAGTGTTTCGTTACCCAACATTCCATATGCCGGCAGCACCATGCCAAGTGCTACGCATAGTGTCACCAGCGCCATACCTCTTTTCATATTCTGCCTCCAGAACAAAAACGTTGAGCAGTATAAAAAGATTACACAACATTTTCGAAAATATGCATGTGCCCATGGCTGTTTCCTCTGATCGCAGAAGGTACCTTCACACGGCACCCGTTCTCCGGGATTTCTCAAAAAAACATCCTGAGGCGGTACACGCCGTCCACGAGTTCCTTGTTGATAAAAAAGCCCATCTTCTCAAAGAGATGGAGCATGGCATGGTTGTCGGCCAGCACCTCTGCGGTGAATCCCTCGATACCACGCTCCTTCGCTATCTCTGTGAGATACGAAACCAGTGCCGTTCCCACGCCCTTACCCTGCCAGTCATCCCTCACCACCACGGCGATCTCTGCGCTGTTGTTCATCTCGTTGAATGAAAATCTCCCGACACCCACGGGAATCTCCCCATCCCAGTCCTCCACCACTGCGAGGAGGGCCATATCCCTCTCCAGATCATTGTAGATATATTTCCTCAACTGTTCCCGCGGCATATACTCCTTGATATGAAACCACCGTTTGTATATGGTTTCCCGTGAAAAGGAATGAAACAGTTCAAGCATAAGTTCTTCATCTTCCGGTGTGATGGGGCGCATGAGTATGGTGGTGCCATCCCTGAGCGTTGCATGTCTCCTGTATTTTTTCAGGTCCATGGTATCATTCCTGCAGTGCAGCACGGAAATCGAACAATCATGTTCTTCCCCATAACTCCTTTCTCCGTGCCTCGAGCATGGTATTTTCCATGCCTCTCTGCTCCGCAAACGTCTGTATGCGGTCGTCGTAGCATTCATACAGTTGCTTCATACGTTCTCTGTATTTCATGTCTCTCAGCAGGTGGTGGTCGAGAATAAGCCTGCAGTGGGTCTTTTCCATGATTTCCAGAAGATTGTTTTCTGCCATGCGCAAGTGCTCATGCGAGAATTTCCATCCCAGAAAGTAGGAGGGCGGGCCGTCCATGATGAGGATGTCCGGCTGCTCGTTGATGATGTAGTCCCTTGTTTTTTCATCCACCGGACCCTGCACGTCAGATGCGAACAGAAGTTTTTCCTTTCCCTCGATACTCACCATGATGACGTATCCCAGCCGTGTCCCGGGAGGGCCGTGGGGAAATGGCGGAGAGAAGGTGATGGTGTGGCCGTCCACCTCATGGGTGGTGTCGTCGCAGTAGACAATCTCTGCCCTCTTCTCAAACAGTTCGTGGAAGTGACTCCCCCGCTCCTTCTGACTTTTATTGATGTGACGGTCTATTCTCTTTGCAAAAACGGTTTTTCCGGCATAAAATGACTCATCCGGGTCATAGTGGTCATAGTGATAGTGGGTGATGACAAAATACCTGCAGCCCCCTGCAATTTCCCCTATTGTTTTCTTGGCATGTGAGAGCGCCTCCAGTTCGAGCTGGTGGGGTGGCAGCCCGTAGCGGGAGGGGCCCAGCGCCGCCGATGCATCGATGAATAGTGAGTCGTTTTCAAGCTCCACCACGGTGGCCATGGAACGCACGCCCATGGAATCCGAAAACAGCAGCTGCAAGTTCATCACATGAAAACCGCAAAGTGCTATAAAAGTTTGCGAGGGTGAATCACCAAATATTCTTCCAATAGAATGAAAGGAGGGTAAACGAGCGTTTCGCCGTTCACACCGTTTCTGCCCCCATATCTATTTTTTCAAAGGATTGCCCACCTGCTTTCTGGGGTACCCCTCAGGTACCGGCTTTGTCCAGATTTTTTCATCTGCAATATCGGCGTGAGCCGCGATTTTCTCTCCCTCGCCGACCACCACGTTCCTCAGTTTAGCACCGGCACCCACGGTGCAGTTATCCGCCACAATGCAGCGTTCCATTCGCACGTCTTCGCCGATATGACACCCATTATAAACTATACATGAATTAAGTATGGCCCCCCTTTCAATTATGGAGTGGTCACCCACCGTGCTCTCCTTGAGCACTCCCCTAATATCGCTCTCCCCCACAAGGTACCGCAATCCCTGTTTTCTGAGAAGAATTTTCGTCACCTCGATGTAACTTTCGTGGCGCCCCACATCAATCCAGTAACCATCGAAGGTGAATCCGTAAAATGGTTTTCCATCCTCGATAATCCGGGGGAACACCTCCACTTCCATGGATACAAAAGTGTCATCCGGGATGTAGTCGAGCACCTCATGCTCCAGGCAGTATGCTCCCGCATTGATGAGATTACTCGGAGCCTCATGGCGCGGAGGTTTTTCCACAAACTTGGTGATTCTCCCGTCGGGTTGCAGGTCAACCACCCCGAACTGTTCCACGTTTTTGACGGGCCAGAGTGAGATGGTGGCAAACGATTTCCTTTTCATGTGATACTGGATAAACTTCCGGAGGTTGATGGAGGCGATGATATCGCTGTTGAG
>QMSU01000110.1 GCA_003650975.1 Thermoplasmata archaeon | reverse complement strand
TTCTTATCTTTTTTTGCTCTCCGTCTAAGATTCTCCCAAACTTCCTCATTATTTTTCTTATTCAATGAAGTAATAATAACTTCTATGTTATATAATATGTTATATAATTTCACTTAGGCATGGGGGACTTTTTGCTAGCTCTATATATAACCCCAGATAAAAAATGCGAGGGGCCGGATTCGAACCGGCGAATCACTTCTGAAACAGATCTTGAGTCTGTCGCCTTTGACCTGGCTTGGCTACCCTCGCATGAGGATAATAATCCGGTGATTTTTTAACTTTGCCCCGAAAAGGGAAACGTGAATGTTTTCATGTACCCCATGTATCATCCAATGCAAAAAATTTTTAAAGGTTTAAAAAGTGTGTATCATTCTGGTACGAGGTCAATGAATAACGACATCCTGGAACAGCACTATTCCAACATCTTCACCCTCCCGAAAGCAAGGTTCACCCTTGCACTGGGCATGGTGAGCATTGTATTTGCCTCCATACTCTACGGAACGGCCCGGGCCTTTTTTGCCACCCGCTACCTCCTCCTTGCCCTCACATTTGTCATACTCGTCTTTCTCATGGGACAGTTCATCCACCTCGCCTTCAACGGGAGACGCATCTTCTTCCTTGCCTTCCTGATGCTGATTTTTGTGGAGATTTTTGATTTTATTGTGTTCCATCTGGGATTTCCCTACCTCATCTCGCTCACCCCCGCCATCATCTCCTCGTTTCTCACCATCATACTCTATTTTTCTTCAGAAGCGGATGAGGGGACGGTATGTTCCGTGAGTTTCAGCATGATACTCCTCATTTACCCATTGAATTACCTTTTTTCGTTCGATGCACCAAGCCGGTTCCACATTGTGGCGCTCACCGCAAGCTACGTCGTTCTGGCATTCCTGGGAACCGTCACTGGCTACCTCTATATCAAATTTCTGGACAGGGACATGGGTTTCAATGTCAAGGAATTTCTGAGGGCCTTCCTTCTTTTCTGGCTCACCTCCAACCCCCGCTATCTGGAAGAAAAGCTGGAGAGTGTCCAGACCCCGCATCGCGGATGGATACGATGCCTCTCGGTGGGGAAGGCGCACCTGATTGCACACGCATTTCATGCGGGCCCCTTCAGAAACATCGGGGGAGCCACACTGGTAAAACGGATTCTTTCCATGGAAAACGCCGTGTATCTTCATTCGGCAACCAATCATGACAAAAATCTGGCAACCCGCCGTGAGGTGGAACGGCTCGTGCAGAGTGTGTCGTGCAGCGGGGAGAACATTGCCGCCATGAAACCCTATCAGGTGAGTAATGAACGGTTCACGGTGACGGTGTTTCCCTTTGAGCGATTTCGTTTGATGGTGGTGAGTGGTAACGAGGTCATTGATGACCTTTCGTCGGAGATACAGGAATTTGCCGATGCGTTCGGAGATGTGCTGGTGGTTGATGCGCACAATGCCCATAGGAAGGGGTATGAGGTCACCAGGGAGGACATCAACACGCTCAAACTGCTCGTGGAAAAGGCGGCACGCATCGAGAGTGAAAAAAGTGTGCTTTCCTGTTCATTCACGAAAAAACAGGTGCACGCCGCAAATATCTGTGATTATCTTGCGCTGCTGCTGCTTGACTATGGAGACGTGAAGTATGCACTCTTCATGATTGATTCCAACAACATCAGAAAGGGATTCAGATTAAAAATAGAGCGTTTTCTGAGAGAGAAGGGATTCCAGCCCGTGGTGATTTCCACCGATAATCATTTGAAAACCGGTCTGCCCCCGAAACTCGAGTACTACCCCGCCGGAGAGGACAAAAGCGACCATCAGGCGGTGTTTTCCTTCTTACAGAGTGTGGATTTCGCCCGCATGGAGGATACGGGAACTGTCACATATACAAAAAGAGAGGTGGAGCTGAACGTGATCGGGAACGCCTTTCTGGAAAATCTGGAGCGAGCCACCGTAAAGCTCGGGAAAAAGGGCATATATGTGTTTATTCTTGTGCTTGCGCTTCAACTGGTAGCGGCGGTGGGCCTCACCGTCTTCGCCATCTGATGCTCATCTGCTCAGGTGAAATATGTAGCGGAGTGGGCCCTCATTTATCTTTCCCCTGTAGCCGCACAGCGTGCACGCATATCCCACCACCACCTCCTCCCCGAGCAGTGAGAGATTTTTGATTTTTTTAAGCTCCTTTCCGCATACGGGGCATTTGTCCATTTTTTTCCTTTCATGCCGTTTTTTCACCGTGATTTTCACGAATCCCGAGCGTGCAGTCACCGTGCGTGTCCTGGGAATGCTGATGGTGTACTCATCGTCCATCTTCCTGAGCTCCTGAAGAACCCCTTCCCGGAGCTGGTATAATGAGGAAAACGAGCCGTGTTTCTTGAGGGAGCGATAGATTGCCTTCCGCACTTCCTCCTCCTTCGGGACCTTGTACATCCACGTATACATTCCTTATAAATTTATAAAGTCATTGCTCACTTGTTGAGTACATCAATGGAATACAGGTCATTGGTCACAATGCTCCACCGGTAGTATTTCCCGTCAAGTCCGGTAACGATGCCACCCACGGGCAATCCTCCAAGATAAAACGAGGCGAGCGGGTCAGCAACCACCCAGTAGCCAAACTCATCCTCAAAGAGGGCATAGCTGAGATTTGCATTGTAGTATGCATCCACGTTGCCCATGACCTTCGTGTCGCTTCCCACATACACGGCCGCAAATGCATGGTTGTCGGTGAGGTACACACGGGCGGTGCCACCTGCCGCCGTGACCATTGCCGCCATGAGCATGGCGAATTCCTCGCAGTCGCCCCCGTTATCCAGTGCAGAACACGGGTCCTTCCATGTATCGCCTGTCTCATTCACATAGGGAACGTTGAGATAGATCCAGTCGAAGATGGCACATACCTGGGCAATGTTGTACACGGTGCCGTAGTCTTCCGTAATCTCCCTCACCTGATTCCGCAGGGCAGGTTCGGCAGGGTCCACCAGGCGGTTTATCCGATCGAAGTACCGGTAATAGTTTTTGTGGGGGGTGTAGTAGGCAACCCCGTACTTTTTCACCTCAAGCGTGCGCCCCTCACTCACGTACTTGAGTCCGTAGTCGTGCCATTTGCCGTCAGTTCCGGCCATGAAGTAGACACCGAGGTAGTAGGTGTAGTTCCCCCCCGCCGGGCAGGTGAACGAGCAGATGAAACTCTCGTTTTTCCCCGGTGGTATTTCCTTACCGCTGTTCCACCGTCCCTTCTGCTCTTCATCGCCTATTTTCAGGGCAAATCCGTAGATAAAAAGAGTGTGGGTGCCGGTGTTTTCTATTTCCGCCATGAACGCACCCTGATAGTGGGCATACAGGGGCATCATCTCCCAGGATATGTTGTAGCTATATGAGAGAGGCATGAAGTAGTTGCCGGCCGGTTTTTTCTGCGTGTTCTGTGCTTTGTAGGGCAGCGGGGCAATGAGGTCCTCCTCACTGAAACCCTTTCTCACCACGTTCTCAAAGAGTACACAGCCGGTGAGGCACACAACGGTCAGAATGGCGATAACAGCGGTTTTTTCCACAGTGATAAAATTCAATCCCTATAAATGTTTAATCCCTCCACCTCTCATCGTATGTACAGCCCTCCTGCAACCACAATGGTTTCCCCCGTGATGTAGTCTGCCATAGGACTTGCCAGAAAGAGGCACACACGGGCGACATCCTCTGGTGTTCCCAGCCGTCCGAGCGGTATTTCGGCTGCCCTCCTCATCCGTTGTTCCTCGGTGTAGTCCCTGATGATATCCGTATCCACTGTGCCTGGTGCCACCGCATTGACGGTGATGTTTCTTTCAGCAAGTTCCAGCGCAAGGCTTTTCATGAACCCGAGCATACCCGCCTTTGAGGCGGCATAATCCGCCCCGTGGGAGGAACCCCTGAGTGCGAGCTGCGACGAGATGAACACAATTTTTCCTCCCTCCCCCATGTGGGGAAGTGCGTGGTGACACATGGTAAAACATGATTTCAGGTTGGTGGTGAGCACCTCATCCCACTGTCGCTCATCCATCTCGCTGAATTTTTTTCTCCGGTATATCCCCGCATTGTGCACCAGAATGTCAATGGAGCCGGTGTTCTCCACGAATGTTTCCACGATGCTCTTCGCATCCCTGAAGAGACCCACATCCCCCTGCACCAGTATGCCATCCGAATATTTTTTGACCACCTCAAGCACCTCCTCTGCCTCTTTTTGATGTGTGAGATAATTTATGCCCACGTAGGCCCCCGCTTCAGCAAAGGAGATGGCGATGGCCCTTCCTATACCCCGTGATGCCCCCGTGATGAGCGCGGTTTTCCCGTGGAGCATGTTACTGCAGCTTTTTGTAGAGCTTTACCACCGTTTCCACCGCATGCTTGGCACGGTCTATACGTGCCTGCGCCTGGAGGCGCGACATGCCGGGTCCCGTGATGCCGAATCCGAGAGGTTTCTCATACTGGATGGAAAGATCCACTATCTTTCGTGATGCCTGCTGCATTACGATCTCATCGTGGTCCGTCTCGCCCTCTATGACCGAGCCGAGCACCACCACGCCGTCGATGCCGATCTCCTGCATGAGTTTCTTGACGGCAATGGGCATATCAAGAACACCCGGAACGGTGATGACCTTTTCCACGATTGCCCCGAGAAATGCGGCATGCTCCTTTGCCCTCTCAAGCATCATCATGGTGATGTCATAGTTGAACTCTGAGACAACAATCCCTATCCGTATCACTTCCTCTTCCTTTTCCCTCTTCATGATGTTTATTATGATTTTTTATTATATTTAGTTTTGGATGCCGCGATATTCCTCAGAATAGGTGATACACCTTTCTTCAAAATTTTATTAAGCTTTCTAACCTGTTACATCCGAGCTCCAGAGCTATGTCAGCTTTCATAGCTCTCGTTTCATC